>CALECP010000349.1 GCA_937949915.1 uncultured Anaerolineae bacterium | reverse complement strand
TTGCTATTTAGAACACCAATCGCCCCACATCCCGAACTCATTGTTGCCTGCGAATGCAACTTCAGCACCAAATGTACCAAGGAAAGCTAGCACTGTGAAAGCCAGCAAAGACAACAAGACCAGTCGAGCATATTTATTTGTCACAAACATAGTATAGAACTCCTTAGGCTATAGAAAATAGCTACACCTTCTATTAAGAGGAAAGCATATTGATATACCTATATACAACACTCTAATTTTTACGTACACCTATTTTCTAAAACACCCATATCTAAATTTCTTACAACAAACCACCTACATTTATATCGTAGATAGACCATGAAACAGTACCATAACGATTTTACTTTGTCAAATTTTTTGCTTACGGGCTTATGGAAAATAAATTGACTCTACTCTTACACATGACTATAATGCGGTTTCATGTTTAGAGTAGCTACTGCTCTTGTTAACCTCCCTGAGACCACAAATGAAAGGCATACCGTCAAACGGTATCATATCTGAGGCTGCCATGCTTAAAAAGAGCGGCAGATTTTGCGTATGTTTGTTAAAGATGAAGAAATAAGCGAGAATAAGCGTACTTATCACCTGATAGGTATGTCATTCTGAAACCAAATACATGCCTCATTTGTGGATAAAGGGGCAAATAAGCAATATCAAAACAGTATTGACGAGGCCGAGCGTTTGCGGATAAAACCAACAACGATCAATCAACAGTACAGTTTTGGTGGAGGAGAACCATAATGATGAAAAATCGCTGTCGTTTTATGTTCCTGTTCGCATTACTGACTATGCTGCTTGTGGCATGTGGTACTGCAGAGCCTGTTGAAGTAACGGTCGAAGTCCCTGTTGAGGTGACAGTTGAAGTCCCTGTTGAGGTGACAGTTGAAGTCGAAAAAGAAGTCGAAGTCGAAAAGCAAGTTGAAGTCACTGTCGAAGTCGAAAAAGAAGTTGAAGTTACTGTCGAAGTCGAAAAAGAAGTGATCGTTGAGGTTGTTGCCACACCCGAACCAGTCATGGCAGAGCCAAGCGACCGCAATGGTGCATGGATCGATACAGTGATCGTCGTCGAAGAAGCTGATGCAAACAAAGGTGTCAGCCGTCTCGAATCAGGCGACATCGACATTTATGCGTATACGATTTCTGACCCAGAACTGTATGACAAAATCGTTGCCAACGAAAATTTTGACACCTCGCTTTCGTATGGATCATACAACGAGATTTCATTCAACAATTCTTCTTGTGCAGATGAAGCTGCATTAAACCCATTCAGCACCCCTGCTATCCGCGAAGCGATGAACTATATGGTTGATCGTGACTTTATGATTTCAGAATTTTTGGGTGGTTTGGGCGTACCGAAGTTCGTTGCCATCAATGCGGCATCGGCCGACCGGGCGCGACTGGCGGCCGAGATTCGGGCAATCGAATCACAATATGCGTACAACCCCGAAACGGGCGCAGAAATTATCGCCTCTGAAATGGAAGACCTCGGCGCAGAAATGGTAGACGGCGTATGGACGTTTGAAGGCGAACCAGTTGAGCTAACGGGTCTTATCCGTACAGAAGATGAGCGTCTCCAAATCGGTGACTACGTTTCTAACGTTCTCGAAGACCTCGGTTTTGCTGTTGTTCGTGATTACAAAACATCGGCCGAAGCCTCACCCGTTTGGCTACGCGGTGTGCAAGAAGAGTGTAATTTCCACTTCTACACGGGTGGCTGGATATCATCAGCTATCGACCGCGATGCAGGTGGAAACTTCAACTTCTTCTACACGCCAAAAGGTCTCCCGTTCCCTATGTGGGAAGCATACAATCCCACCGAAGAATTGGATGGCTTGGCGCAACGCTTGAACGACAATGATTTCAAAACACTCGATGAACGTCGTGAACTGTTTGCTGAAATTTTGCCACTCACAATGGAAGCATCTAATCGCATCTTCCTCTATGACGCAACCAGCATTACGCCATGGAATTCGGACTTCGATGTCGCTTCAGACTTGTCTGGTTCTGTGTACGGTACATTCCTCTGGCCATACACGCTTCGCCCAGATGGTGACGAAGGTGGCTCTGTGACATGGGCAATGCCGAGTATTTTAACCGAAGCATGGAACCCAATCGGCGGTTCTAACTGGATTTATGACCAAACGTTGATCCGTGCCACAGGTGAACAAGCTACCATGTCTGACCCATACACCGGGTTGCAATTGCCTCATCGCATAGAATCGGCCACTGTAACGGTGCAAGAAGATTTGCCAGTAGGCAAAACACTTGATTGGCTCGAATTGGAAACAGAGGCAGAAATCACAGTGCCTGATGACGCATGGGTACGCTGGGACGCAACAGAGCAAGCATTTATCGAAGCCAGCGACTTCTATACAGAAACAGAAACCGCTTTGCTCAAGAGTACGGTTGTCTATCCGGCCGATATGTTCGACACAGTTAAATGGCATGATGGCAGCCCCCTCAGCATTGCTGACTTCGTTATGGGTATGATCATGGCATTCGACCAAGCGCAAGAAGACAGCCCCTACTACGACGCAGCACAAGTCCCTAATCACGAATCGTTCCTCAGCACCTTCAAAGGGATGCGTGTCGTTTCAACAGATCCGCTTACCATCGAGCATTACACTGACGGCTGGACACTTGACGCTGAAAATGGTGTTAATTCGTGGTGGCCTTATTATCGACAGGGTCAAGGCTCATGGCACATGCTTGCAATTGGCTTGCGTGTTGAAGAAGAAGGCGGCGCAGCATTCTCGGCCTCTAAAGCAACTGAAAACGAAGTAGAGCATCTTAGCTATTTGTCTGGCCCCACAGTTGAGCTGCTCAACTCATCGCTGATGTCAGCTACAGAAGAAGCGTTTATTCCGTTTGCCAACACACTCGGTCAATTCGTTACGGAAGATGAAGCAGTTGAACGCTACACCAACTATGCAGACTTCTTCGGTAGCCGTGGTCACTTCTGGATCGGTACAGGACCTTTCTACATGCAAGGTGCGTTCCCGGTTGCGGGTCAAGCGATTTTGCAGCGCAATTTGGACTACCCTGATCCTGCGAACAAATGGGATGGCTTCTCGGCCGCACCGATTCCGTCCGCTTCAGTTGATGGCGACGGCCGCGTATCTATGGGCGACGAAGTCACCTTCGATGTCGCCATCAATCTCGGCGACGAAGCATATCCAGAAGCTGACATCGATAATGTCACCTACTTGCTGTTCAATGCAGTTGGTGAACTAGCAGATAGTGGATCGGCCGAAAGCGCAGGCGACGGCATTTGGGCAATCACCCTGTCCGAAGATGTCACCAGCGAACTAGAAGCAGGCTCGAACCGCCTCGAAGTGGTTGTCGTCTCCAAACTGGTCGCGCTACCAGCTACGGCCGACATCGAATTCGTCACAACACCATAACCTATCATCTGAGATTGGTCATTTAGGCAGCCAATCCCAGATATTTCAAGAGAGCATAGCCATTTGCTATGCTCTCTCCCTTCTTTATATTTTTGAGGCATTTCTATTTCTCCCCGGAGCGCGGTCATGACAGATAAATCAACAATACTAGATTACGAAAAAACGATCAGAGAAGAACAACGCAGAGCGCAAAGACAATCGATCACCAAATTTTTGCAATATGTTGCTGGTAAGCTACTCGTGTTGTTTTTTACCATTGTCATCGCCGTCTATCTCACCGTCCTCATCGCCAACATGGGTGGCTACGTCGATGAGATCAAACGGGGCGTTATCCGTGAGCAAGCCAGCATTGGTGTCAGCCTCGACCCAACCCTACGTGACCTACCCACCGATGAACGCCTCGCCTATATTGATGCCCAAGTGAAGATTCAGGAAGAGCGGCTCGGCTTAGATCGGCCGTTTTTCATCCGCAGTTTTGGCTATCTGAGCGATGCTCTCACACTCGATCTGGGCTTTGCAGAAAATCTCACCAGTGATAGCGGCTCGAAACAAGTGCGCCTCATTATTTTAGAACGCTTACCCTCCACCTTGCTTCTGCTCGGTGTCTCCAACTTTTTTCTCTTTATCGGATCGATCTTCTTCGGGCTACGTCTTGCCCGAAGACACGGCGGCTGGACAGACAAATTGATCCAAGCGTTCGTTCCCACATCGGCCGCACCTGGTTGGTTCTACGGTATTTTTCTTATCCTCTTATTCCCCGTTTTGCTCAAAGTATTACCTTTTGGTGGTATCGTCTCTGCACCACCACCAGAAGACCCCATTGCGTATGCTCTCAGCGTTGCCCGTCACTCTATTTTGCCTGTTACAGCCATCTTACTCAGCTCACTCTTTATCAGCATTTACACCAATCGCACCTTCTTTATGATCTTTGCCAGCGAAAACTACGTCGAATTGGCCAAAGCCAAAGGGGTGCCAGACCGCATGATCGAACAAAAATATATTTTACGGCCGACTCTCCCCACCATCATCACCAACCTCGCCTTCACCATCATCGGTCTCTGGACAGGCTCGCTTTTCCTCGAAGTTGTCTTTAGTTGGCCCGGTACAGGTGAATTGATTTCACGCGCACTCGGTGCATTCGATACACCGATCATCATCGGAACAACCGTTATCTATGCGTACATGCTCGGCATCACCGTCTTTCTGCTCGACTTTTTCTACGCACTTGTCGATCCGCGCATCCGGGTAGGCGAAGGGAGTAAATAATCATGCGTTCACTTTTGCGTACAGTCACCACCCAATTACGACACTACCCCTCCGCTATCGTCGGTCTATTTTTGATCTCGCTGTTTGTCGTACTTGCGCTTTCTGCATTTTTTATCGTGCCGTATAGCGAAGCGATAGAACATTGGCGCGGCACAGAGGATGTCGTCGGTTCAAATCCACGCAACGCCAAACCACTTTGGTCAAATTGGTTTAGAAGCGAAAAACTACCTGTCACTCTCAACCTCAGCTCGCTCAACGGCGAAGGCGAGACAGAGCGTGTCGAAATCTCTGAAGATATTTTTGAGACGATCACCACCTACGAATTCGACTTCGCGGCCGACCGTTACCCCAGCGAGCTATCAATTATCTTCTACGCTGATTACGAAGAAAAGCCGCCCTTTGTCGAAATGACATGGATCACCCCAGACGGCCGTGAAATCAAAGCCGGACAACTCTCACCCATCGCCCGCGATCAATTTCGTTTTAGCCAAAACGACCGCGTTATTCGTGACCTCGGTGTAGCTACAACCGAAGAAGGCTTCTTCCGCGACCCCGAAATAACCGATAGTAGTGAGCCGCTCAAAGGCACATACACCTTGGTCATCAGCGCGCTCCATTTTGAAGAAAACTCCACCATCGAAAGCGACTTTACCCTCTTTGGAGAAGTCTTTGGTTGGGCTGGCACAGATCACCGGCGCCGCGACCTCAGCGTCGCCCTCCTCTGGGGTTCACCTATTGCGATGGCATTCGGACTGATTGCGGCCGTAAGCACCACCGCCTCCGCCATGATCATCGCCGCCATCAGCGTCTGGTACGGCGGCTGGGTCGATAGCGTCATCCAACGTGTTCACGAAGTATTCCTCACCCTGCCCTTTCTCTCTATCCTCATCATGATCGGCACATTCTACTCGCGCAACATCTGGAACATCCTCGGTGCAACCATCATCCTCTTCATCTTCACCTCCGGCATCAAAGGGTATCGCGCCCTCTTCCTCCAAGTGCGTGAGCTGGGCTACATCGAAGCCGCCCAAACCTACGGCGCAAGCAACATGCGAATCATCTTCCGCTACCTCATCCCCCGCGCCATGCCCCTCCTCGTCCCCGCGCTCATCTCCCTCGTCCCCACCTTCGTCTTCATCGAAGCCACCCTCGCCTCCTTCGGACTAGGCGACCCCGTTTTGCCCACATGGGGCAAAGTGATCGACGATGCCCGCAGCAACGGTGCTGTGCTAAACGGACATTACTACTGGATGTTGCAACCCACCATGTTACTCCTGCTGCTCGGCATCGGTTTCACCGCATTAGGCACAGCACTCGACAACATCTTCAACCCACGCCTCCGTCAAATTTGAGCGTATAAAATTGCATAAACATAAAAATGGAACGATATGAAAGTTGAAATGGGCTTTGATGACGCGCAATACGACATGCAAGAAATGATTCTTGATGTTGATGATCTCAAACTACACTATCGCACCCGTAACGGTGCGGTGCAAGCAGTTGACGGCGTAAATTTCACACTCCGCAAAAATCACGCCACCGTTGTCATCGGCGAATCCGGCTGCGGTAAAAGTTCACTCGCAAAAGCGATTCTGCGCCTGTTACCTCGTAACATAGAAACATTTTCAGGCAAAGTTTACATCGACGGTGAAGACGTGATGTTGCTCTCCGACGAACAATTTAGGCGCAACATACGCTGGAATCGCGTGTCGATGGTGCCACAAGCCGCCCTCAACTCGCTCAACCCTGTTGTACGCGTGGGAGAACAAGTCGCCGAGCCGCTCGTTATTCATCAGAAAATGGGTAAACGATCTGCCCTGGGCAAAGCCCTACGCATGTTCGAGCGTGTCGGTGTACCAAGCGACTTTCTCACCCGTTATCCGTTTGAGCTCAGTGGCGGTATGCGTCAGCGCGTCGCTATCGCCATGGCCTTGATCACCGATCCCGACATCGTTTTGCTAGACGAACCCACATCCGCCCTCGACGTATTGACGCAAGCCAACATCATGAACCTGTTGAAAGAAGTCAAGCGCGATGTTGGTACAAGCTATCTTTTGATCACCCACGACATCGCTACCTCCAGCGAAATCGCTGATAGTGTCGCCGTCATGTACGCAGGGCAAATCGTTGAAGTCAGTGACGCACGTCGCTTTTTTGAAAAGCCCTTGCACCCATACGCCGATATGCTGATGGCAAGTGTCCCCAAGCTAGGACGACATGAAGTGCCGATCCCAATTTTAGGTCAGCCCCCCAGCCTGCTCAATCCACCGACAGGCTGCCGTTTCCGAGACCGTTGTCCAGCGCGGTTCAGCAAATGTGATGAAGAGCCGCCGATCTTCCAAGTTGATGAAGAGCGGCAAGTCAAATGTTGGTTACACGAAGAGGGAGTTGCTCACTATGTCAGTTGAAGATAAAACAGGTACGCTTTTAGAAATCGACGAGTTGCGCGTGTGGTATGAACTCAAACGGCTCGGTTTTGCCCATGCAGGTTATGTTCGTGCGGTAGATGGCGTTTCGTTCAATTTAGATTACGGCAAAGCGATTGCGTGTGTAGGCGAAAGTGGCTGCGGCAAATCGAGCCTAATGAAAACAGTTTTGCGCCTAAACAAGCCAACAGAAGGCAGCATCCGCTTTGAAGGCAAGACGATCAATGGGCTAAAAGGGGAAGCGTTACGCGAATATCGGTCACAGATCGGCTACATTCAACAAGACCCGTTTGGTGCATTGCCTTCATTTATGACGGTGCGCCAAATTTTGAGCGAGCCATTGGCGATCAATGGTATCAAAGACGAAGATGAGCAGATGCGCCGCATCGAAGCCGCCTTGACGGAAGTGCGGCTGACACCCGTGAGCGACATCATCAACAAACATCCGCACATGCTCAGTGGGGGACAACAGCAACGAATCGTGATCGCACGCGCCATGATCTTAGAGCCAAAATTGCTGGTGGCAGACGAGCCGGTGTCGATGCTCGATGCGTCTGTGCGGGTAGAAGTTCTCAACCTGCTCAAGCAATTACAGACAGACCGTCAGTTAGCGATTTTTTATATTACGCATGATCTTTCGACAGTGCGCTACTTTTCTGAGCATATTTTTGTGATGTATGCGGGGCAAATTGTTGAGATAGCCAAGATGGATGATCTGCTCGATAATCCGAAGCATCCATACACACATGCTTTACTCAGTGCATCGCCTGACCCTGACCACAAAAATGCGCTGGAAATGCGTGAAGTACCGCCCGGTGAGCCGCCCAGCTTGGTCAATCCGCCATCGGGCTGCCGCTTCCATCCGCGCTGCCATTTTGCGATTGCAGGAAAGTGTGACCACGAGCAACCGCCGTTTTATGATATAGAAAGTGAGCATCGGGTGGCGTGTTGGCTGTTCGATCCAGACGAAAACCATGAGCAACCGTAGTTATCTCGTCCTGATTATTATCGGGTTTGTTTTGTTGTTTCTGGGCATGGTATTGCCGTTTTTGATGGTGATTCAATTAATTGAGTCAACGTTCTTGCTAAACTTTCTGGTTTTTGCAATGTCGTTGATAGGACTCATTGTAGGCATGTATGGTGGGGCAATGTATGACAGGTACGACAAAACGCATAAGTATGAGGAAGAAGATTTTTATAAAAAATAAGGCGACTACCTCATTGAATCACGTAGTTACACCATGCATGCATGATATACCTATTGCACACATTTGAATCCAAGCTAAACTACGGTTCGATCTAAAGTCGAGCGAATTTTGCTTGCAAAAAAAGACAAAAGTTCTACACTCTTGACATATATGTAAATCTAACAAATAATTTCTATGAAGAACTGTATACATTAGATAAACAAAGTTTATATTTTGATGTGAGAAAAAATAGCGTGTTTGATTTAGATAACATTCTTTCAGAGCTTGAATACACAGATTCGCGGCACTATCTGACAACAGTTAGTGATTTTCAGCCTGAAACAGCACATTTATTTCGCACAGCTAAAAGTATTGGTGTGAAGGGTATGTATGTTATACAAACAAGTCCATCCAACGACCAAATCCTAGCACCTCAACCAACTGTATACGTGAGCGAAGTAAAATCGGAGGAAGAAGCAAGAGAGGTTCACAAAAATTTATGGAATCTGTGCTTCGTTCCATTTATTATCATAAAACTTCCACACCAAATTAGAGTGTATACGGGATTTAATTATTCTCCACAAGTGGAAGATGATGAAGAAGGACTTCTTGATGTCATTAAACCCGAAGATTCTCTGGAAAAAATAACAAAGTATCTATCTGCGGGAGCCATTGATTCAGGTGAGGTATGGCGTTCAAAATATGCAGAAAAGCTGGCATCAAAGCATCGTGTTGATGAAAAACTCTTAACCAATTTACGGGACTTAGGCAAGTATTTGAAGTCTGGAGGATTGGACGTAGCAACTGCTAATGCACTAATCGGAAAATACGTCTTTTTACGCTATCTTCGTGAACGTGATATTCTTTCTGATAAGTGGCTCGCACAAAAAGAGATGAATCCAGAAGATATTTTTACTTACCGCGCCACACGTTTCACTCTTGAAAAACTCATTCATGCGCTTCGAGATTTTAATGGAAAGATTTTTCCTATTAATTTTAGTAACCCTAAACTGACTGATGAACATATCTCAGCAGTAGCTTCAGTGTTTCATGGTGATCAGCTAATTCAAGTTGGGTCTGAGACAATCAGGCAACTACACTTAGATTTTCAGGCATACAATTTTCGCTACATTCCAGTTGAGACATTATCTGCAATTTATGAACAATTTTTAGTGGATGAGGAAAAAGATGTAAGAAAAAAAGACGGTGTTGTATACACGCCTGAGTATCTGGCTGATTATCTGTTATCAGAGGTCGCATCGGTCAAGCCACTACAACGTGGCATGAGAATACTTGATCCCGCGTGTGGCTCCGGTGTATTTCTCGTTTTGGCTTACCGTCGTTTAATCGAGTCGCTTGGTGGAAAGACTACACCTGAACAGTTACGGGATATTTTACTTGAGAGCATTTATGGTGTTGAACGAAAACGAGATGCTTGCTATGTAGCAGAGTTTAGCTTGATCTTGACATTGCTTCATTATTCTGAGCCAAGTCAGTTACAACAACTTAAATTCAAGTTGCCTGATTTACACAATACACGCATTTTTGAGAGTGATTTCTTCGATCTGTTGGGCGAGGATTGTGAAGCAACCATTTGGGAACAGGATATAAAATTTGATTGGATTGTTGGCAACCCGCCTTGGACAGAAATTAAACCAAAATCAAAAGGTGAAAAACACGTAAAAAAGTGGCTGGAGGCTAAAAGCAACAAAGAGCTACGCCCCGTAGGTGGCAGGAGAGTTGCAGAGGCATTCAGTTGGCTTGTTACAGATTTGGTATCAGAAGGCGGTACAGTGGGATTGTTACTTCCTGCAACATCACTTGTCAACTTGGAATCAGAACAGTATCGGAAACAATTTTTCACAACTTATACAGTTAATCGTATAACTAACTTTGCCAACTTCCGAACAATTTTGTTTGGTAAAAGAAATAGCAGTATTCCACCTGCGGCCACGGTGATTTATGGAGTCAAAGATTCAGATTTGCCGACTTCCAGTATTATTCACTATGCACCTTTTGTTGCTACTCAACAATCTACTACAAGAGACAAACCGTGGTTTTTAACAATTAATGAAAATGAAATCCAATTTATCTCATCAGACGAAGCAAAACTAGGCGAAACTCTAACATGGAAAACGGCAATTTGGGGAACACCTAGGGATAAATTGGCGATTAGAGACTTTAAAAAAATGTGTGTGCAACAAACACTAGAAAATTTTTGCGAGGAGATTGGATGGGGAGTAAAGTTTCCGAGTCAAGGCATTGAACTGAGGAACGAACCTAATGATCAAACTAATGAAGATGAATTGATCTATTGTGAAGATGTGGTTGATTTGCAAGTGTTTGATACTCGAAAGCATAATGTAAAACCGACTTATCGTTTTTCTCTGAAAGATGATTCTCTTAAACCTAACAAAAAACATTATTTGAGAGTAAGAGGTGGAAAATCAGGTCTTCGCATTAACCATGCACCTCATATTCTCATTTCTAAGGCTTGGCAGAATTTTACATTGTTTAGTGATAGAGATTTTATTGTTCCTCCACAACAAATGGGGATTTCCGCCCCAGACACTAAATACAATAGGGAATTACTTCGAGCATTAACTGTATATTTGAGTTCAAATCTAGTAGGATACTTTGTGTTTTTCAACGTGCCAGAGTGGGGAATATTTAGGCAGAGAAAAAGCGTTGTAACTACAATTATAAGACAGATTCCCACTCCTTATTTTACAGAGCAACAGGTGAAAGTTTTAGCGGCTCTTCACCATCGTATACAAGCGTCAGAAAAGGAAAAACAGGAGGTATTTATTATAAACCTGCTTCAATCCAGGCAAAATAGTTTGATAGATGACAAAGTCAAAAGTTTAGAGTTTACATCTCGTGAAAAACGATTGCTAAAGGAGTTCACGGAAAACCTCGATGCTCAGTTGCAAGCAGAAATAGATCAAGTCGTATTTGAAGCATTAAATGTCCCAGATGAGTTGCGCTTGTTAGTTGAAGATTTTGTCGAATTTCGTCTGCCTTTAGATACTTTGTCTCAAATTACGAAATTAGATCGTCCAACAGATGAACATCAATTGCTTCTGTATGCTCAATCATTACAGAAAACACTAGACGAACACACAACGCATGGCATCGCTTATCACGCTGTTAGTATTTTCTATTCTGACAGCTTAATCGAATGTGTGGTTGAGATTGGTGATGAGCCTGTAAAAATTACTCAGGAAAACATTGAGCAAAGTTCTATATCAAGGGACACACTTTTTGCAGAATTAAGTGAAAGTTTGCGAGAACAAGTTAGCCAGTGGGTGTATGTCCAACGTGGGTTGCGATTTTTCGACGATGATAATGATCGAGTTTATCTTTATAAGTCTCCACGTTGTATTGAATGGACTCGTACACAGGCAATCAATGACGCTTGGGAAATTATCAGAGCATCACTGACATGACGAAATAGGGGTAATTTTGAAACAGTTAACATCAAGGGGAAAATGGAAAGATAGGCACTGGGAAGCATTTCGACTGCATGTTCACCTCCTTCTTGCATGGGGATTTGCTGAGATTCAACCGACTCTTGCAACTGACGATGAAGAAAAGATCAGTGGAGGGTTGTATGATGCCATACAAAACATCTTGGAGGCAGATACACCACCCGAAAAATGGTGCAATCACTACGCTATAAAAAATGAGTCACCTATTCCGGGGAGAGAAGGCAAGGATCGTAAGAGAACCGATCTAATCTTCGAATATGTGACGTTGCCCGGACGGCCTCACTATGTTTTTGAGGCCAAGCCGCAGAATTATCGAAAAGATCACCAGAAGATGAATTATTACACTGGTCCGAAAGGAATGAGGCGTTTCTTGGCCGGGGATTATGCAAATTACACGGCCGAATATCCAGAAATAGGCATGTTGGGTTTTATCCTGAGTGACACCGTTGAGCTATGGAAACAGCGTCTATTGGGTTCGATTGAGCGGAATAAGACAAAATTGAGATTGTCGGGTTCGCAGGAAGATGTACATATTATTGATGAGTTCGGTTGTGAGTGGGTGAGTTACCATGAGCGAGATAGCTCTGAACAACTGCTTCGCATCTACCATATTTTGATTGATTGCAAACCTATGTGAAATACGGCCGTAAAAACATACCCGTGTAGCTCTCCTCAACCTGACTCACCTCTTGCGGTGCGCCAGTCGCCACGATCATGCCGCCCCGGTCGCCCCCTTCCGGGCCTAGGTCGATGATGTGGTCAGCCACTTTGATGATGTCCAAATTGTGTTCGATGATCACCACCGTGTTGCCCTTATCGACCAACCGATTGAGCGCCACGATCAGCTTGGCAACATCATGCGCGTGTAGCCCCACCGATGGCTCATCGAGAATGTAGATAGTCCGGCCGGTTGCGATTTTGCTCAGTTCCCGGCTCAACTTAATGCGCTGCGCCTCACCACCCGAAAGCGTCGGGGCAGATTGTCCCAGCGAAATATAGCTCAACCCCACATCCATCATCGTTTGTAGACGGCGGCGAATCGCTTTGTGATGCTCAAAAAACTCAATCGCTTCCGCAATCGTCATCGCCAACACATCCGCAATGTTTTTGCCCCGGTACGCAACCTGCAACGTCTCACGGTTGTATCGCGCCCCTTTGCAAATATCGCATGGCACATAAATATCAGGCAAAAACTGCATCTCAATCCGGTTTTGTCCCTGCCCCTGACACGCCTCGCACCGGCCGCCCTTGACATTAAAGCTGAACCGTCCCGGCTTGTAGCCACGTATCTTGCTCTCCGGTAAATTGGCAAATAGATCGCGGATCGGGTTGAATAAATTGGTGTATGTGGCCGGGTTCGAGCGCGGGGTACGACCAATCGCACTCTGGTCGATGCGAATCACCTTGTCCAAATGCTCCAGCCCTTCGATTTTGTCGTGCTTGCCCGGTAGCTCCTTCGATTTATAGAAGTGCTGGTATAGTTTTTTGCTTAATGTTTCGATCACAACCGAGCTTTTACCACTGCCGCTCACACCTGTAAACAACACCATTTGCCCCAACGGAATATCAATCGTCAGATTTTTAAGGTTGTTGACCCGTGCGTTGGTGATCGTCAATGTTTCGCCTGTGCCGGTGCGCCGCTCGGCCGGGATCGGGATGGCGAGTTTGCCGCTCAGGTATTGCCCCGTCAGGCTCTGTTTGTTTTTAGCGACCTGTTTCGGTGTGCCTTGCGCGACGATTTCGCCACCGTGCTTGCCTGCGCCGGGGCCCATGTCGATCAGCCAATCGGCCGCACGCCACGTCTCCTCATCATGCTCCACAACCAGCACTGTATTGCCCAAATCACGCATCCCTTTCAACGTCTTGATCAACCGCGCATTATCCCGTTGATGCAGCCCAATCGACGGCTCATCTAGCACGTAAAGCACACCCATCAAGCGCGATCCGATCTGTGTCGCTAACCGGATACGCTGCGCCTCGCCACCCGACAAGGTGCCTGCTTTGCGGTTCATCGTCAAATAATCAAGCCCAACATCGACCAAAAATTGCAGTCGTTCGCACACCTCTTTCAAAATAGGCGTAGCGATCAATCGTTCACGCGCCGTCAGTCGCTTCGCTGTGTCGCGTAATGTTTGCGCCCATTCGGAGGCGGCCAGCACCGGACGACTGGTGAGATCAACAATCGTTGTATCATCAATCGTCACCGCTCGTGCCACTTCGTTCAGGCGCGAACCATCACATGCTTCGCACGGTTGGTCAACCATATATTCGCTGATCTTGTCGCGCATGTAGTCGCTTGTCGTTTCGCGGTAGCGGCGGCGCAAATTACCGACCACACCTTCGTATTTTGTACGGTAAATGCGACTATGCCCCTCTTTGTTGGTGTAATGCACCGGAATTTCTTTGTCGCCTGTGCCGTAATGGATCAATTTCAGTTGGGCCTCATTTAGTTCGTTGATAGGCACATCCATCGGAATATCGTACTCTTTCGCCACGGCCGTGATCAATTGAAAATAGTAGCCGCTTTTATCCATCGGCAACGCCACGACCGCGCCCTGTGCCAACGAAAGAGACGGATCGGGAATCACCAGATCGGGATCGATCTCCTTGCGAACGCCCAACCCCTGGCACGTTCCACATGCTCCTTGCGGACTGTTGAAACTAAAGCTGCGCGGCTCGATTTCGGGGATGCTCGTCCCATCGTAGGCACAAAAAAGATGCTCTGAGTACAGATGATCGGCCGGGTTTTCGCGGTCGGTCACATCGTTGACAATCACGATGCCTTCGCCCAATGTCAGCGCCACTTCGATAGAGTCATTGAGACGCGAACGTGCGGCCGACTGGTCTTCATCATCGCTATCACGGCCGCCACTTTCGCCAAGTTTCAAGCGATCTATCACCACTTCAACCGTGTGGTTTTTATAGCGGTCTAGCTCGATTTTGTCGTCGATATGGTACATCTCGCCATCGACACGCACCCGCGCATACCCTTCCTTGCGAATATCATCAAACACGGCCGTATGATGCCCCTTCTTGTTTTTTATCAACGGCGCGAGAATTTGCACACGGCTATTGGGCAAATCTAGGTGAATACTATCGGTGATCGATTCGGCCGATTGGGGCATCACCGGGCGGCCGCATTTGGGGCAATGCGGTGTGCCAACCCGTGCGTACAGCAAGCGCAAATAATCATAGATTTCGGTCACAGTGCCAACCGTCGAGCGCGGGTTGCCACTCACCCCTTTTTGGTCAATCGAGACGGCCGGACTTAGCCCATCGATCTGATCGACATCTGGCTTCTCCATCTGCCCCAAAAATTGCCGCGCATACGCCGACAAACTCTCCACATAGCGCCGTTGCCCCTCCGCGAAAATCGTGTCGAACGCCAGCGACGATTTGCCGCTACCAGACAGCCCGGTAATGACGACCAATTGATCACGCGGGATTTCCACGTCGATATTTTTCAGATTGTGTTCACGCGCACCGCGCACGACGATGTTTTTAGAAGTTTTAGCCATAATGTGTTTGATAGAGTCAGAGATAAAAGAGGAAGATGATATTTCTCCACTCACGAATTTTAGAACGCATATCCTAGCACGTTCGGACGATTCCAGCTATAAAAACTCAGTCAGATTTACGGGGAACATTATGACATGTCACCCTAGTACAGACTGGCTTAAATATCCAATCATTATCTATGCACATAAAGGTCTTCCCTTGTATGTCCACTTGAATGGCTTGGCAAGCGTTTCATTGAAGTAGTCGATGAAATCAAGGAGGCGTTGTCGCAACGCCTCTTTT
>CALECP010000348.1 GCA_937949915.1 uncultured Anaerolineae bacterium | reverse complement strand
CCCTGAGTTTATATTTGTTTATTCTCTGCGATAGCATCATATTGATACCTTGACATTCTCAAGTGAAAATTGGGGCGATAAATTCGTTTCCAAAATGATTGCCAAGCATAGTGACAACTCCCATCTATCTATATGAGAGAGTTGTCACTATTCATCGAGTCACCACTCACATCATCATAAAATGTTCATTAATCCCAACAGTTGGCATTTTGGTCATCGATGTAAGTCCATAAACGAGAGCTAGTTGATAGTTGACCGGGCGCGAAAAATGTCCATGCCCCACGCGATGTTGTTGAAGGCCACGTACTGCCATAATATGCTGTTGAACTCATGCCAACTACATAACGACCATCATGGAACTCAGCCATACGGTATCCTGTGCCGAGTTGTGCCGCACAATACGCATCGGCATCAGCAAGCCCTGTAAAGGAGCTACCAGCAATCGGTGCAGTTATGTTCGCCTGACCCTCTAACCAACCACTGTAATACTCGTCAGTCAATGCACCACTGCTTGTCGGCACATTGTATGGTGGACGAGACGAGCCATCTAGCTTGACACATAAAACAGGCAATGCTATCGAGCAACTCGTATCCCCACTGTAAGAACCACAGCCAGCACAGCCTATCCGTGAAATATCTAAGACGGAATCATAAGAGGTAACTTCCCAAGTCATACCTTTTGCAGAAGAAGAGGATATGGGCGTTGGTGTAACGGTTGGAATGGAAGTTGGTGTTGCGGTTGCTATCACAACAGGAGTTGATGTTGCTGTAGCGGTTGCAACAGGGGGTGGTGTTTGTGTAGCGGTTGGAATGGAAGTTGGTGTCGCAGTTGCTATCACAACAGGAGTTGGTGTTGAGGTTGCTATACTTGTTCCCGAATCCCAACAGTTGGCATTTTGGTCATCGATGTAAGTCCATAAACGAGAGCTGGTCGATAGTTGACCGGGCGCGAAAAATGTCCATGCCCCACGTGATGTTGTTGAAGACCATGTACTGCCATGATACGCTGTTGAACTCATGCCGACCACATAACGACCATCATGGAATTCAGCCATACGGTATCCTGTGCCGAGTTGTGCTGCACAATACGCATCGGCATCAGCAAGCCCCGCAAAGGAGCTACCAGAAATTGGTGCGGTTATGTCCGCTTGCCCCTCTAGCCAGCCACTATAATATTCGTCTGTTAATGCACCACCGCTTGTCGGTACATTGTATGGTGGACGAGACGAACCATCTAGCTTGACACATAAAACAGGCAATGCTATCGAGCAACTCGTATCCCCACTATAAGAACCACAGCCAGCACAGCCTATCCGTGAAATATCTAAGATGGGATCATAAGAGATAACTTCCCAAGTCATACCTTTTGCAGAAGAGGGGGCTGAGGGTGTCGGTGTGGAGGTCGGTGCAACAGGTGTTGGTGTCGATGTGGAGGTTGGTGCAACAGGTGTCGGTGTAGAGGTCGGTGTAATTGTTGGTGCTGTGATATTCCCTATATATAGCAATTTATTAGGCGACCCTGCACCTTTATTTGTCACAACATTACTAGTTGCATCGCCGATAATAGCCGAGAAGACTTGTGATGGAGGTGCTAATGGATTCATCTCAAGGTAAAGGGCGGCCGCGCCTGCCACATGCGGTGCCGCCATCGACGTTCCACCGATTGTGGCTGTATCTGAATTGTTGCGATACCATGCAGAAGTAATACTATCCCCCGGTGCGAAAAGATCGACGCAGTTACCATAGTTTGACCCCTGTGGACGTGGAGGATTATAGTTATAGTTGTATCCCCAATTCGTCACATCTGGGCGGCGATCATTACTCATTGTTGCGCCTACTGTAAGTGCATTAGAAACACGAGCCGGTGAGTAGTTACAAGCATTGGCATCGCTGTTTCCGGCCGCAACGACATAAGTGAGTCCCTGTGCAATCGAATTTTGAACGGCTGAGTCCATCACTGAGTTTCCTGATCCACCTAAACTCATATTGACAACGGCAGGTGACTGATGATTGATTGTGACCCAATTTACGGCATTCGCAATGATAGATGTTGGTGAGCCTCCGCTACAGCCGAAGACACGAATAGGATAAATAGTTACATCTGTGGCCACACCATAGTTTGTACCTCCGACTGTGCCTGCAACATGTGTACCGTGTCCATTACAATCTTCTGTGCCAAATCCATCATTGATCACTGTATAACCATTTCCCATACGGCCGACAAATTCCGAATGGGTGGAACGAACACCAGAGTCGATGATGTAAGCATGGACTCCTACTCCTGTTGCGCCTGATATAAATGTGTTGTTGAGAGGCAGATTCCGTTGGTCGATACGATCTAACCCCCACGATGCTGTTTGATACATCTCAACCATTGTGTCAAACTCAAATATGTATTGACCACTCGCAAGAATGTCTGGAATCAGTTCGACGGGTAAATCAGATACGGAAAACATACCTATCGCATCGTACATTTGAACGGTTGCGACAACTACATTCGTCAATGTTAAAAACTCATTTATGGTTGCCGTTGTCAGCGTTGCACCAACTGTCGCATTTGATGGCATCAGCAAATACGAGTCAGGCACGCGATGACAGAACGTATTACTACCAAAGCCTACATCACAGTGGGCAAGAATTTCTGCGTCTTCATTCGTACATGCACCATCAAGGTTGGTGTCACAGGCGGCCGTATGTACATCGGTTGTTCCTGCGGCTGGACATCCATTCTGTCCATTCTTGATTCCGTTCATGTACTGATCCGCCAACAGCGCATCCACAATATCGACAACACTATCGCAATTAAGGTCTCCCAATGTTGATGTGGGAGTGGTCTGAGCGGATGTTGGTGAAGCATAAAGAAGCAAGCCCCCTAACAACAACCCACTAATGATCATGACCATTGCACGACCCTGACGAGCATAACGAGTCGCCCACAGCAAACCGATCAAACCGATAACAACAACCAATGAAGTTAATGAGGAACGAATCATTGAACGATCTCTCGTCAATGTCACAGAAAGGGGGATTTGCTCTGACGCACATAACTGTTCATCTGTGTTTGTGAGGAGGACTTCTTCGAGGTCGGCCGTGACAAACTTCAAATTTTCTGCACACAGTCGAGTCATATCCGCACTAATGGGCATCTCAAACAAAGCAACTTCACCAGAAAGCGGTGATAGTGCCGAATAATAATTGACTCGGAGAGTTGTTTCATCAAACTGAGGATTGCAGTTCAAGATGGAAATGTCTGATGTACATGTTGCAGAAGAAGTTCCGTCATACACAATATCAAATGAAAAAGCAGAGATGGGTATCCCTCCTGTTTCAATCCCAACCATCAATGTGTCATCGCTCTTGATCAATGTAAGCGTTGCGTTGCTGACATCGTTTGATGTAGTGGGCATGGCCGAAACAATACCTACCCACATCGTTAACAGGACGATTAAAATAATGAACATTAGCGAATGTCTTTCCTGATATAACATGATTCTCCTTTTCTTTTCAAATTGTGATCCTGAGTGCCATGACATGCTTTGAGTTCATATCTGTTCGTTCACTTTGGTAACGCATTGACACCTTGACATACTCAGGTAAAAATTGGGCGGAGAAG
The DNA here is from genome assembly GCA_937949915.1 of uncultured Anaerolineae bacterium. Lineage (GTDB taxonomy): Bacteria > Chloroflexota > Anaerolineae > Promineifilales > Promineifilaceae > CALECP01. The sequence continues at coordinate 6,582 of CALECP010000348.1, read as the reverse complement.
TTCACTTCTAAAATGACTGAACTGATAGGTATAACAACAACTCCAATCTATTATGGGAGAGTTGTTGTTGCTTGTCGGGGCAACTCCTCGCGCATTTCTCGCAACACCAACAAAACAGGATGATGAAATTGTGTGAGAAATAATAAAGATAGTATATTGATTACAGCATGATATGAATAGAGTTAAGAGGAATGTTTTTCATTCCTCATGTAGGTAGACATGAAGCCAACAACATTTAGCATGGTATTGAAAAAGCACATCCTTGAACGAGGGATGAAAACTACGACACTGTCGAAACAATCCCATGTACCTGAAGGCACATTACGTCAATGGAAAATGGGGGGGCGAATCCCCCAAAATTGGGAACAAATCGCTCAAGTTGCATGTGCGCTTAATCTGACGAAAAATGAAGCGGATGAGTTGTTTAAGGCGATAGATGAAGACCTCTTACGCAAAGGTGATTTACCAAGAGAGTGGTCTATCTCTGGACTTAAAGAGCGTGCAACTCAACCCAAAGAGATTCGGCTATTAGGCTATTGGCAAGGACCGTTTCTTGCACCGCCCAAACCTGATGTTTTTGTTGGTCGAGATGCCATTGTTGACGAAGTAATCAGTATCTTGGGACAAGAAAATGGTAGGCGAGTATGTATGCTGCATGGCATGGCTGGTGTTGGCAAAACAACCATTGCTAAACAGATTGTACATCTCATCCAAGAGCAATTTCCTGATGGCGTTTTATGGGCTAATTTGCAGGAAGAAAGTGCGGAGAGGTGGCATTGGACTTTGATGCAGTTTGCACAGGTGTGTCGAATTGATGTTCCTGCGAAGTTACCTACGGATATGTTGTGTCAACGTATTCGTTCTGTATTAAGAGAAAAGCAGCTGTTGCTCATTTTGGATGATGTACAAACAGGTAGTTATATTGAACAGATATGGCCGGGTGGCAGCAAATGTACACTTCTACTGACATCACGAACAAAGGAGATTGCAACACCATCTGGTACAGAGTGGGTACGGTTAATGTCATTTGATGCAGAGACTGAAGCGACTTTAGATTTATTTCGCAACTATTTGGGAAAAAGGCGAGTCAATCGTGAAATTGACCAGTTTGCGACGATAGCTGATTTGATCGGTCATCTTCCGCTTGCGGCTACGATTGTGGCGCGGCGGTTGGAGATGGATGATGATTGGCTTGCGGCCGATTTCTTGGAAGATGTGTTACGGCCGGAGCATGAGCGTTTGGAAGCGTTAAAGTATGATAATTTGAATGTGCGTTTGTCGTTTAATTTGAGTTACGAAAAGTTGGGAGTTAATAAACAACGATTTTTTGCAGATTTAGGTGTATTTGAAGGGCAACCGTTTACAGTTGAGGCGGCCGCGTTTGTTTGGGACAAGTCACTGCGCTCTGCCCGATTGCTCTTGCGTGATTTTCACGGTTTGGCACTGGCCGGAAAAATACAAGATGGCCGGTATCAATTGCATCCGCTATTAAGTCAATTTGCTCATGATTATCTCTCTGGAAAAGAAAAATATGCCCGCAAAGTCAATTACTATATCAATTATGCACACGCACATCAGCATAATGAAAGTATGTTATTCACAGAACTAGATAACATTCGTTTAGCATTATCTCATGCTTATAACAATCAGATTAGTCACGAATTTGTACGTGGCGTTGCAACAACATATCGTATTTTTTTCGATCACGGGCTTTATGAGACTGTTGACACCTATTTATCACAGGCTCTTGACATAGCTCGTGAGCATGATCAAGAACAACACGTTGCCCAACTTTTGTTGGGTATGAGTTTTGTCGCAATACGTAGAAATGAGAAAGATACGGCGTTAGCATTGATAAGAGAAGCTGAAAGCATTGCTGATGATAGAACGAGAATAATTCTCGGCCGTATTAAAGGAGAAATAGCGTTTTATGATGATGCAACAGATGCGATTGAAATATTTAAGATAGCTATAAAGTTAGCGCGTGAGAAAAATGAGGATGAGGAACTCGCTATACTTTGTTACAGCATTGCTAACGTCTATGTGACTGTGGGACAACCTGATGAGGCAACTTGGTTTATTAAAGAATGTTTGAGCATTGTGGAACGAACAGGAAACATGCGACTTCACAGTTTATTATTAACTTTACAGGGTTCGATAGAACAAAACCGAGGGGATTATAAATCGGCCGAGTCAAGCTATGAACTTGCACTAAAAATTGTAAGTAAAATCAAGAATCCTGGCGATCTAATGACACTCTATATGTATTTTGGTTACTTGTTGCGATTGCGTGGAAAATATGCCCCAGCTCTCAACTACTATAAATTAGCGATGGAGAAAGCTGTTAACTTATCAGAACCTTATCCTCAACTTTATCTTTTTTGTAACATGGCTGATATCCTGATTGAACAGGGTGAATACACGCAAGCTCGACGCGCTTTGGAGGAAGCAAAAGCCATTTCTAATCAGATGAATATCGATATTGGGAAATCGCTTTTGCTTCTTAATCAAGGGCGTTTATCTTTACGAGAAAAGCGAGATATAAAACAAGCTAAACAACTTCTTCAACAAGGTTTGAGGTTGGCAGAAGCAACAGAAGATGTTGAACAGATCATCAAGATAAGTTTAGTATTAGGAGACGTGTATTTGGCAATAATGGATATAGACTCTGCCCGCACGCAATTTACAATTGCGTGCGAGCAGTCTGAATTGGGACAGTATACTGCAGAGTTCTGGCTTGGTCAGTATGGGCTAGCACGCACAACGTTTATGTCTGGCGAACAAGAACTGGGAATAAAAGAGGCCAAAACATATTATCAACGACTGAAGGAGATAGGGCATTTTCAAACAAAATCAATTGATGTGTGGGTGAATCAAGTTACAAAATAATTGGGTGTTAAGTCTCACTTAGTAAGCGTCTATATTTAACTTCCTGAAAAGGGGGTAGGTTGCATCAAATGTTTGGTCGAGTATCCTCAAAGAAAAATGGTTAAGAGGATGAACGAAATGGCAATAAAAGCAGTGCATCAATGTCAATGTCAAGAATGTGTGAATGGAAATAACCCTGAAATGAAACGACTTCATCATCAAATGAATGTATTGATGAGTCGTTTAGATGAACAAGAGCGACGTTGGTATGCAGCCGTAGAAGCAAAGCGATACGGACGTGGAGGCATTACACTCGTACGAAAAATCACAGGGATAGACGATAAGACGATTAGTCGAGGGATTGAAGAAATGAGCGACGACCTGAAAAATCGACCGACCGACCGCATTCGTCTGGAGGGGGCTGGTCGCCCAACAGTCGAAAAAAAAAGCAAGTAGATGAAGCACTTGACAAACTACTTGAGCCAGAGATAGCAGGCAATCCACAAACAGGCCTGCTATGGGTGCGACAAAGCCTCCAAAAGCTCCGAGCGGCTTTAGAACGAACTGCCAAGCACCGTATCTGTTGTGAAACGCTACGACGCTTGCTCAAAAAACGACGAGTTACACTAAAAAGTAATGTCAAACGGTTGCATCCTAAGCCACATCCTGACCGTGACAAACAGTTCAAGTATCTGACCAATCAGCGCAAGCAGTTCGAGCGGGAAGGCTTACCAATTATCAGTGTAGACACCAAGAAGAAAGAACTGGTGGGGCATTTTGCCAGTGCTGGCAAACAATGGTGTCATAAGGCAACTGATGTCTTTACACATGATTTTCCTTCCTATGCAGATGGCAAGGCAGTTCCCTATGGAATTTATGATGTCACGCTCAATCGCGGTTATGTAGCTGTTGGCAACTCAGCTGATACACCTGAATTTGCTGTTGATGCCATCGTATGGTGGTGGCAATCATTCGGTGCATCTGTGTAACCTGATGCACATTCGCTCTTGATTCTTGCCGATTGCGGTGGCAGTAATGGCTGCCGACCACGCCGCTGGAAGCAACTGCTTCAAGAGAAACTGAGCGATGCTTTCGGTCTACATGTGACTGTCTGTCATTATCCTACTGGTGCGTCGAAATGGAATCCCATTGAGCATCGCCTTTTTAGTCAGATCAGTCGAACATGGGCCGCGACACCATTGACTTCAATGGATATTGTGTTGCAAGCTATTAAACAGACGATCACCTCGGCCGGGCTTGTTGTTGAGGCGACTCTTTTTGACCGTTTGTATGACAAAGGTCTTTCCGTTTCGGACAATGACATGAAGTTATTAAACATGACTCAACACTCAACTTGTTCCCGTTGGAACTATTCCTTCGAGCCTCGCATTTCGGGAACTAATTTTTAGACGCTTACTAAATACCCCCTATTCTCTCTTGCAAAAAATCTCACTGACAACTTGTTAGCGCACCCAAAACGATGTATTGGGTTGCACTTCAATCGCCCCATGATACGATCATCGCCGTTGAAACAGCACCGTCACTATTTTGCGTGACAAATCTAAATTTGTGTTGTGAGTTGTATTTTGGAGAACATCATGCATGTTATTTACAGACCTTTGTCCTATGCGGCCGTCTTGGCTCTCGCATTTTTCCTATTCGCAACTGTTAATGTAACCGCACAGAATCAATCTGATTGTGTTATTCCAGCCTCTGGGCCATGGCCAGCCTGTGCAACGGGTGGGGGTAGCCATACTCCCGCACCCACGAACAATGCCGCCTGTGTCATTCCCGAATCGGGGCCATGGCCTGCTTGCGCGACGGGCGGCGGCGGTGCGGCCGTGCCATCTGCCCCCGCCACCACAGATTGTGTCATCCCATCTTCTGGCCCATGGCCGCCCTGTGCAACTGGTGGTGCATCAAACCCCGTCCCCGCATCGTCTAATGGCGATTGTCAGATTCCAGCATCGGGGCCGTGGCCAGCCTGTGCGACAGGTGGCGGCAGCAGTGACGATAATAGCAGTAACGATAATAGTAGCAGCCCCGAACCAAAGCCGAGCCTACCCACGGCCGTGCCAACAGAAACAGCCCCCGAAGCACCTGCGGCCGAAACAACGCCTACGGCCGAACCCACACCCATGCCGACACCAGAGCCAACTGCTATTCCCAACAACGGCGAGTTTGGTATCAGCAATGTCCGGTTTAGCGAACGGACTTCACGCGAAGTGGTACTCAGATTTGATTATGTCAATATGCCACGCGAATATCTGCCCTATTTTGTGGCTATCGATCCGAAAAACTGCATTTCTTGTCGTGATGCAACGCTCACAGGCGACTATTTTATTCGTGGTATCGGCGCGGCCGGGCTAGAGAATTGGGATCAGTCGCAAGTGAGCGATTGGGCGAACCCGTTTGCTGGGCTACAGTTTGATGTAGATGTCAATGGCTCTATTAAAATCGTTATCAGTATTGATAACTCTTATTGTGGCGGCAACGTGTGGTACACAGAAAGCCTCCTCATCGGTATGGCTGACCATCGTGTTGTGTGGGATAACAGTTGGAACAGACGGCCGACCACACTCGATTACGCCATTGAAGTACCGTTTGCACATACATGGTGTGACGACTAAAAAGTTACCATAAACGCCTCCTGAACATTGAGATTGGGAGGCGTTTATAGAGGCGTTGATATTTGTAGGCAGCGATTGTGGTCGATTGTTGCGTTCGCTTGGGGGATGCTTTAGGATCACCTGCGATGAATCTTGTCACCATCGAACAGGTATCGAAACAGTATAGTGATCGCGTTTTGCTCGATCAGGTTGATTTGATGATCAACAGTGGGGATCGAGTGGGGCTGATCGGCCGCAATGGCAGTGGCAAGAGTACGCTGCTCAAATTGCTGGCGCGGGAAGAGTCGCCCGATACGGGACAACTGACGATCTGGGGCAAGGTGCGGGTGCGCTATTTGCCGCAAGAGCCTGTTTTGGATGGGGGGCTGACAGTGTTGGAGACGGTGTTTTCGACAGAATCTGCCCAAATGGACTTGTTGCGACGGTATGAGCAGGTGAGTGCAGCGATGGCGGCCGCGCCCGATGACCCGGTGCTACAGGCCCAATTTTCCAAAATCAGCGAAGAAATGGGGCGGCTAGATGGCTGGTCGGCCGAGGCGGCCGCCAAAATAATCTTGACCAAGCTCGGCATTACTGATTATGGTGCGCGGGTCAGTACGCTCAGTGGGGGGCAGCGCAAACGGGTGGCGATGGCGCGGGCATTGCTCGATACGGCCGATCTGCTGGTGATGGACGAGCCAACCAACCATTTGGACGCAGAGACGATTGCGTGGCTAGAGAAATATCTTGTGACCACGCCAAACGCGCTGTTTATGGTGACGCATGATCGCTACTTTTTAGACCGCGTAGCCAACCAGATCATCGACCTAGATCGGCGCAAATTGGTCAAATACGAGGGTAACTATTCGCGCTATCTCGAAAAGAAAGTAGAGCGCGATGAGCGGCTGGCTGCCAAAGAGGATAAGCGGCGTAAATTTATCCGACGTGAACTGGAATGGATCAAGCGTGCGCCGTCGGCACGGGGGACGAAGCAAAAAGCGCGTAAACAACGAGCAGAGGAGCTGGGCAAAATCCGCTATGATCGCAAAGATCGCAATTTGTCGATGGTGCTGGCGGGGCGGCGGCTGGGCAAAAAAGTGCTGAC
>CALECP010000347.1 GCA_937949915.1 uncultured Anaerolineae bacterium | reverse complement strand
AACCATCGCCAGCGATATTGTGTTCGGCGGCCGGTTGCGTTTGCAGCAGATAGATGTGGTCAATCGGGTGGCGCAAGGGGATGTGATCGCGGTGGGGCTAAATTGGTCGGCCGTCTCACGGCCGCCGGACAGATACAAATTATTTGTGCATCTAGTCGATGCTGATGGCGCACTGGTGGCGCAAAAAGATACCGAACCCAGCCCGATGACAACGCAATGGCAACCGGCCGACACGCACACCATCAAAGTAGGAGTGCTGGCCGATGTACCACCCGGCACATACCGCTTGCTACTAGGCTGGTACGATGTCGCTGACCCCACGCGCCGCCTCCCCCTTGCAGACGGCACAGACACGCTTTCGATTGTCGATGTAATTATTGAGTAAGCGGTTTATAATGGCTCTATCATTGATGCACAAATAATCTGAGCAAAAATTTGTACATTGATGCCCAATTAAGGTAAGATAGTTAATAAACATAACAAAGGTTATTTGAAGATATACCTATAGGAGAATTGAGATGGTCGCACCTACCACCAATCAAGATGACATGCACGGCGAAGTTTATTTCCCATCGGCCGAAACGATAGCCCAAGCCAACGTCCCCAACTATTTGGCATTGCGCGAAGAAGCACTGGCTGACCCAGTCGCGTACTGGGACAAACGCGCCAAAGAGCTTCTCGACTGGATCGAACCCTACGATCAAGTGCTGGACGACAGCAACGCCCCCTTCTACAAATGGTTTACCGGCGGCAAGACCAACTTGGTTCATAATGCGCTAGACCGCCATCAAAATACGGCCGTTCGCAACAAACAAGCGATGATCTGGGTCGGCGAAAACGGCGACGTGCGGACATTTAGCTACCGCCAGCTATGGCAAGAAGTCAACCGCTTTGCCAACGTCCTCAAAGGGCTGGGCGTGAAGAAAGGGGATACTGTCACCATTTACATGGGGCGCGTTCCCGAACTGCCGATGGCGATGTTGGCAACGCTCAAATTGGGCGCGGTTCATAGCGTCGTCTATGGCGGCTTTAGTTCGACTGCGCTCGCCAGCCGCATCGAAGATGCCCAGAGCAAAGTATTGATCACATGTGACGGCGCATGGCTGCGTGGCAAGGTGATCAAACTGAAAGATATTGCAGATGAAGCGCTCTCTTCTGAAGCGGGGAAAGTGGTCGAAAACGTGGTTGTCTACCAACGCACCCAGCATGAAGTCAATTGGATAGAAGGGCGCGATCATTGGTATCACGACTTGAGCGATGGCGTGAGCAAAGTGTGTGACACAGAGGTAATGGATTCGGAAGACCCGCAATTTATCTTGTACACATCTGGCACAACTGGTCGGCCGAAAGGGGTACTGCACACGTGCGGCGGCTATCAGGTATACACAGCGACCACGCTCAAATATGTGTTCGATGTCAAGCCAGAGGATGTGTACTGGTGCGCGGCCGATCCGGGCTGGATCACCGGGCATAGCTACATCGTTTACGCCCCCCTGCTGCTGGGCGCAACCAACTTCATCTATGAAGGCGCACCCAACTTCCCCGATCCCGGCATTTGGTGGCGGCTGATCGAAGAGTGGGGCATCAACATTTTGTACACCGCCCCGACCGCCATTCGTGGCCTCATGCGCTTTGGCGACGAACATCCCAATGCGTCTGATTTGAGCAGCTTGCGCTTGCTTGGCTCGGTGGGCGAACCGATCAACCCAGAAGCGTGGAAATGGTATTACAACGTGATCGGCGGCGAACGATGCCCGATTATGGATACGTGGTGGCAGACGGAAACGGGTGGCTTTATGATTACGCCCACGCCGGTTGTGCCGCTCAAACCGGGCAGTGGTACGCTGCCGTTTACGGGCATTTCGGCCGATGTGGTGCGCCCCGACGGCACATCATGTGATGCCAACGAAGATGGCTATCTGGTTGTCAAAACACCGTGGCCGGGGATGGCGCGCACCGTTTGGGGTGATCCAGATCGCTTTGTCGATGTGTATTGGTCAACGTTTGCTGACCAAGGCTGGTACTTTACGGGTGACAGCGCAAAACGGGACGAAGACGGCTACTTTTGGATTATCGGCCGCATGGACGACGTGATCAAAGTGAGTGGGTATCGACTAGGTACGGCCGAAGTAGAAGCCGCCCTGGGCAGCTATCCTGATGTGGCAGAAAGCGCCGTCATCGGTGTGCCAGACGAGCTACGGGGTAATGTGATTCATGCTTACTGCATTCTCAACCAAGGGCTAGAAGGCAGCGACGAATTGGCTGCTATCCTCAAAAAGCACGTGCGCCACGAAGTTGGCCCGATTGCCATGCCCTCGAAAATCACCTTTGTCGATAGCTTGCCCAAGACACGCTCTGGCAAAATTATGCGCCGCCTCTTGAAAGCGGAAGCGATGGGCAAACCGTTGGGCGACACCAGCACACTGGCCAATTAAACACCTCTTTGTATTGGTAGAGACGCACCGGCGGTGCGTCTCTACGAAATTATCACGACGAAATGAACGAGAGTCGCAACATTTTGCGGCTCTTTTTTGTTTGCCGCTATAATCAGATGATAAACAGATCGTCCGGTGGTAGGGACATAGTTAGCCATCTCCCTACCACCGAGCGCAATCGACCAATCACGGAGATGAGACATGCACCCACTGGGACAAACACGCACCACCATTCAGCCCAATCACGCTTTTATCGCGCCGGACGGACATGTTCCGGCCGCGCTGCCCGGTTGGAAAAACACGGAGGGCATCTACCTGATTTCACCCCGGATGCGAAACGCGCCCCAATTCAGTCTGTATATTGCGCTGATGGAGGCGGGGAGCAAATCGGCAATGCCAGCGAAAGGGGTACAACGATTTGTCTATGTCCAGTCGGGTGAAGTGGCGTTGCAATTGCTCGATGCGATGTCGTTTCAGATGCACGATGCTGAACCGGCGATGACGGCCGGGCAGTTTGCTTATTTTCCGGCCGATACAGAGCATACATTGCGCTGTGAAACGGCCGCCAAGCTGATCATTTTTGAGAAAGCGTACCAAGCAGGAGACGGCCGTGCGCCGGAAAGGGTGTCTGGCGATGCGTGGGCGGGGGACGGCGAGCCTTTTATGGGAGATGATGCGGCTCGGTTGCGGGTGCTGCTGCCCACCGACGAACGATATGATATGGCGGTCAATTTGTTCACCTTCCAGCCCGGTGCCGCTTTGCCCTTTGTCGAAACACACATCATGGAGCATGGGTTGTATTTGCTCGAAGGACAAGGTGTTTATCGCCTAGACGAAAGTTGGTATCCGATTCAGGCAGGCGATGCGATTTGGATGGGGCCGTATAACCCGCAATGGTTTGCCGCACATGGCAAAACACAAAGCACGTACATCTACTATAAAGATGTCAACCGCGATCCATTGGCATGATCACGATTAACGCCGAGCGGTTGCTGGCGAATTTGAAGCAATTGAGTGCCATCGGCCGGACACCAGAGGGCGGGGCCGCACGAACCGCATTCTCTCTCAATGACATCGGCGGCCGGATGTGGTTTCAAGAACAGGTGTATCGCGCTGGGTTTGCATATGTGCAGGATGGTGCGGGCAACCAGTTCGCCTATTTGCGAACGAGTAACACGCCTACCCCCGTTCTGCTGTGCGGCTCTCACCTCGATAGTGTGCAAAATGGGGGTCACTTCGATGGCGCGTTGGGCGTACTGGCCGGATTAGAGGCGTTGCAAACGATACAGGAGGCAGCCATAGCATTGCCAGTTGACCTTGCGGTGGTCAATTTTACCGATGAGGAGGGGACAGTGCTGGGGTTGCTGGGCAGCACGGCCGTATCGGGACAACTGTCGGCCGCAACACTGGCAAACCCACGCGGCGGCCGACAAGCACTGGAGGAAGGGATGAACCGCCTGGGGCTAACACCAGAGAGCGCACTGACGGCAAAGTGGCGGCCGGAACAGTTACACGCTTTTGTGGAGCTGCACATTGAGCAAGGGACGCGGCTGGAAAAAAGCGGGGTCGATATTGGGGTTGTCACGAGCATCGTGGGCAATCGGTCGCTGTGGCTGACGTTTCATGGCACGGCCGCCCATGCGGGGACACAGCCAATGACAGAGAGACATGATGCGTTGCGGGGGGCGGCCGCGTTTGTGTTGCAAGCACCCGCTTTGATTGAGGCGCACTATCATCCAGGTGTCATGAATTGTGGTCAACTGCATATCAGTCCGGGCGCATTCAACATTGTCCCCGGCACGGTACAACTCGCCCTCGAAATTCGGCATGGGGACGAAAATTTGCTCGATGAGATGCAGCGTGTGTTGCTCGATTTGGCACACCAATTGGCGGCCGAGCATCGGTTGACGCTCACGATTGAAGAGCGCAATCGCTGTATGGCGGCGCCGTCGGCCGAGCCGGTGATGCAAGCGATTGAACAAGCGTGTGACACGTTGGGGCTATCGCACCAGCGCATGATGAGCTTTGCGGGGCATGATGCCCAATCGCTGGCGACGATCACGCCGACGGCGATGATTTTCGCGCCGTCTGTCAATGGCGTGAGCCACCATTACGATGAATGGACGCACGAGCAAGATGTGATCAATAGTGCGAATTGCTTGCTGCATACGCTCCTCAATTTGGCAAAACACGTACCCGATGCCTAAACAGAAACCGATCCCCACGCTTGATCTGGAACGCGCTATCGCCCGTAAATATCAGTTCGCGCATATCGCGGGGCTGGATGAGGCTGGGCGCGGGGCGTTGGCGGGGCCAGTGGTGGCTGCGGCCGTCATTTTGCCTTTGGATGATGCGGCCGCGTTGGCGACGCTCGATTTTGTAACCGACTCGAAGCTGATGACGCTGAAGCAACGTGAACGGGCATTTGATTTGATTCAGACACACGCGCTGGGGTGGGGTATTGGGGCAACTTCGGCCGCACAGATAGACGAGCATGGTATTTTGCCAGCGACCAAGATGGCGATGTGGGCGGCGTTGACAGCACTATTTGTGCAACCCGATTATTTGTTGATCGACGGCCGGATTCGATTGGCAAGCGTACCGACCCGCCAGCAAGCTGTTGTACGAGGCGACCAGAAAAGTTTGAGTATTGCGGCCGCGTCTGTACTGGCAAAAGTGTCCCGCGACCGCACACTGATCAAATACGATGCTCATTTTCCTGCCTACGGATTCGCCCAGCACAAGGGGTACGGTACAAGCAAACATCTGGCCGCCATTCGCACAGAGGGCGCATGTGACCAGCACAGGCTGTCGTTTGCACCGATGCGCGAGCGGTTGGGTGATTTTTGAGTGCGGGGTGGTTGTGCAGGGAGAGACATGTGATACTGCGTATCGTATGTCAAGATTAAGAAAAGTTATGATTCGGTTATAAAGTAGTTTGTGTGTCACGCAATCATGACTATAATTGGCTGTCTGACCCTTTTTAGGGAGTAATTACTGTATGAATTTAAGTTCACCATCTCAAAACTCGGCTAACTTCGCCACTTATTCGCAAGCGTTGCGCCATTATTTGCAGCAGATCATCAAACGGCTGCCGTTGATCATTGCGCTTGGTTTGCTGGCTGGCATCGCTGTGTTTGCGCTGCGTTCGCGGGGGGCGGCAACGTATACGTCTACGGCCGATCTCGCCCTGCTCACAGTGCGCTCTCGCTACCAAACGCAAGACAACTCATTTACAACAAGTGAGGCAGTCATTCCAAACTATTTGGATGATAGCCGTTGGAAAGGATTGAATGTATTGGCGACGAGTCAAACGCTGCTCGATGAGGTGCATGATGTTGTTTATGCAGAATACGCCGATATGATGCGCGAAAAAGAGATAGATCGAGAGGATTTTGTCTTGGGAATAAATGCTGACCAGCAAGGGGATGTGCTACGTTTAAGCACCAGCTATAGCGATCCTGATATTGCGGCATTTGCAACAAATACATGGTCAGAAATCTATCGCCGCGCCGCGAATACAGCGTATGTACCAAGCGGTTATTCGCCGGAAGAGACAGACGAACTAGCAGAAGAAACGTATGCAGAATATCTATCGGCGCAAGATGCCTTGACGGCATTCGATCTGCAAGTTAATACAGATGAAAGTCTACGGCGAACGCAAATACTGGGACGCTTTTTGGATGAGTATGATAGCCAAACAGCCTCTGATTTTAGCTCTATCGTCAATGCTGAGTCATCATTTATAGCGCTCAAGAACAATCTTAATTTGCTTCAAACCCAGCTTGACTTGAGTGATGGAACGGCCGCAATTGATGCCAGCAACTATCTTGCACTCCTGATGGCTGTCACAAACGCTAGTTTCAGCACCAGCTTTGCAGAGGGCATTGAACTGCCTGCGCCTATAATGAATTTTGAATTAGCGACGTTAGAAACAAGCGGTAGTCAACTTACCAGCACAGACATAGAGAATTTGATTGCTTCCGTTGATATACAATTGGAAGCGATTGAGGCTGAAAAAACAGCCATGCTCACGATAGCATCTATGAACGCAGACAGCGAAACATCAGCCGACAATGCGATAACAGATATGGCAGATGTAATGGTCGAGCCTGCTATTTATCTCAGTTCACTAGAAATTCTGACACGATTAAGGGCGGAAAGAGGATATGCACAAAATCAGCGCATAGCATTGGAGCATGACCGCGATCTTGCATTTAAGCAATATACGCTGACGACGGAGAAGGTGGCAGAAGTAAAAATTCTCCATGCGTTCGGTAGTCCACAGGTGCGCCAGATATTGACGGCGAATGTGCCAACACGGCCGAATCCACGCGGCCGGACAAGTGCAGCTCTCGTGACGGCCGTGACTGTATCGGCACTGGCTGCGGCCGGGGTGTTTTTGCTAGAGGGTTGGTTGTTTGCGGGTGCAAATGATGACGAGAATGAGCCAACCAGTGCGCCGGTACGCTATCCAAATGAGCCTTTGG
>CALECP010000346.1 GCA_937949915.1 uncultured Anaerolineae bacterium | reverse complement strand
CTCTTGCAACGCCGTTTCGATGTCTGCATCATCATACGCATTGCCCAACGCCATCTGTGCCACGCGGCGCGGCCGGACACGCCCCGCCCCAAAATGCACCGCCAGCGCACTGCCAATCGCCAGCCCATCATCACTCATGCCGGGGTAGACAAACAGCTTTTCGACACCGGACAATTGATAGACACGCTGGTTAAATTTGACATTGGCAAACACCCCTCCCGCGACAGCCACCTTTCGCAGCCCCGTCTTTTCTACCCAATACGCCACAAAAGCAGCCCCGATTTCCTCCAGTACAAGCTGTCCACTCGCCGCCAAATCAGCGCGATCAAAATCGGTGGGCAACGCCGCCCGCATACGTTTGATGGCTGATTCGCGGTACATCGGCACACGATAGCGGATCGTCCCTTTTTTCGCGTCGAACATGATGAAACGACGCAAAATATCAGCATAAATAGGGCGGCCGAGCGCGGCCAACCCGGTGATCTTCCCTTCGTGCTTCTCTGCCTTGAAGCCGCAGAGCGCCGTCACATAGCTGTATAAATTGCCAAGCGAATGGAAGCTGTCAATCGCGTGAATGCGCTGCAATTTGCCATTGATGCCAGCCCAAACTGTGCCGGACAGCCCATCGCCGCCGCCATCGAGCGTCACGACGAGCGCATCATCAAAGTTGCAATGGGCGTAGGCGACGGTGGCGTGACAATAATGATGATCGTAGAAAGTAACGGGCGCAGTTATGCCATATCGTTCGCGCAAAAAGTCGGGGAGTTGGGTTTGTCGTTTGCGTGCCGTCCACGCTTTGAGCGATGTGTAGACGCGGGGGGCAAACGGGATGCGGCCAGCATACGGTGCGAGATCAGCCCCTAGTTTGCTAATTTTGCGTTTGCCAGCGATCTCCTCTTTCTCGAACCAGCCGTCCCAGGGCAATGGATCAGGAACCCACAAAATGCCGAACTGGGCAACGGCAACCTGGTCGATGTCGGCCGCACATATCCCAGCCAATGTCAGCACTTGGGCAACTGCTTGCACCGGCATTCCTCGCGCCATTTTCATGCGGCACAGCCGTTCCTCGGCTACGGCCGCCACCACGTTGCCATCTATCAACACGGCCGCGGCCGCAGGTTTGCTATCTACAATGCCCAATACGATCATAAATATCTCCGGGCAGGATTGTACCATTAGTAAATAGCGATAAATGACAAATCTATCGTCCACAAACGTGCTGATTTTGCCGTTTGCGTGGCGTTTCAGCGCATTCGTGGTCAAATTGCGTGTATGGAACTGATTTATTTGGATGGGTTGTCGCCCACCACGCGCACAGGTGGCGTACTGAAATTTTTGATCGAGCAAGGTGGTGTCGATAAGATGCACATCGGCAAGATATTGATCAATGATGGGTTGGCAACGGCCGAACTGGAGAGCAACAAGACGGCGAAAGTGGTCAAACGGCTAGATGGCGCGGTGCTGTACGGCCGCAAAGTGGCCGCATGGATGCAGCGCGGCGACCAAGCGCATTTTGCCCAGTTCGACCGATGGCTGGCAATGGAAGCAGAGGCGGAACGCAAAGTAGCGGCCGACAAAAAACGCCAGCGCGACTATGGTCTCAATCGGCTTGCCATTCGTACCGAAGACGTGGGGCTGGGCGGCCGGACATTGGTGTTGCTTGCACCCAAAAATGAATCGGTCAAGCTCCCGTACACCAAACTAGGCAGCGGCACACCTATTTTGCTCACAGAAGAAGGAACAGCCTCCCCCCGTTCGTGGCGCGGCATCGTGAGCAAAGTGACCCGCGCCGGAATCGAACTGGCACTCAACCAATCGCCCGAAAGCGAGGCAGGCACGTATGCGATCACATTGGCGAGCGACGAAATCGGCCGCCAGCGGATGCAACGCGCCATGACCCGCGCCGCGTCTGCCAACGGTACGCCATTAGCCACCCTGCGCGATGTGCTGCTGGGCGAAGCAGAAGCGGAACAAGCGCGTGCGCCGCAAGCCAATTTTATCCCGGCCGCTCATTTGAATGATGCCCAGCTAGGGGCGATTGCGTTTGCACTAGCGGCCGAGCAAGTGGCGATTATTCACGGGCCACCCGGCACCGGCAAGACGACCACATTGACCGCTTTGATTTTGGCGGCGGTAGCGCGGGGCGACAAAATTTTGGCATGTGCGCCCAGCAATCTGGCCGTCGATAATTTGGCGGCGCGGCTGGCAGCGGCCGGGGCAAACATTGTCCGAGTGGGGCATCCGGTGCGGGTGCATAAAATCGTGCGGCCGTATGCGCTCGATGTCCTCGTAGAACAACATCCCGACTATCGTCGCGCCAAGAAAACGCGCAAAGAAGCGGCCGCGCTCAACCGGGACGCGGGGAAATGGAAACGTGCCGCACCAGAAAAAGGAGCGAAACGGGGGATGCGTGATGAGGCGCGGGAACTGTTTGACGAGGCGCGGCAGATGGAAACGGCCGCCATCGAAAGTGTGATGAATGCGGCTGATGTGGTACTGGCGACATTAACCGGTATCGACAGCAACACACTGGGGCAACGCCAATTTGACCTGTGCGTGATCGATGAAGCGGGGCAAAGCACCGAGCCAGCATCATGGATTCCGATTGTACGGGCCAAGCGGCTGGTGTTGGCGGGCGACCATCAGCAGTTGCCGCCGACGGTGATCAGCCAAGCGGCCGAGCAGGCTGGCTTTGGAGTCAGTTTATTGGAACGATTGATCACAACACAGCCCGGTTTGGCGCGGCGGCTGGATGTGCAGTATCGGATGCACGGGCAGATCATGGGGTTTAGTTCGGCCGAATTTTACGACGATAGCTTGATCGCGCATGACAGTGTGGCGGGTCATCTTTTAACCGATTTGCCCTCTGTGACGGCCGTGCCTATCACAGAAACCCCGCTCGAATTTATCGACACGGCCGGGGCAAGCTACGATGAGGAACAGGCGGCCGATTCAAAGAGCCGTACCAATTCGCAGGAGGCGGCGCTCGCCATCAAAAAAGTAACACAATTGCAGGAGAACGGGGTGGCGGCCGACCAAATCGCGCTGATCACACCCTACTCAGATCAAGTGAATTTATTGCGCGAATTGCTGCCGGACGAGATCGAAGTCAGTTCAGTTGATGGCTTTCAGGGGCGCGAGAAAGAGGTGATCATCATTTCGCTCGTGCGCTCCAATAGTGATGGCGAGATCGGTTTTCTAGCAGAAACACGCCGCATGAATGTGGCACTGACCCGTGCGCGGCGCAAATTGATTGTGATTGGGGACAGTGCGACGATTGCGAGCGATCCGTTTTTCGGCCGGTTCATCGACTACACCGAAACGCACATGGCTTACCGCTCTGTATGGGAAGAAATGTAGACACGAGCGATTAGGCGGCTCCCCAATGGGCGAGAAGGGGCATCCACTGCTTGAGTTTTTTGATATTTTTAGCGCGGGTGACTTGGACGTGGCTGGGCAGCACTTGTTTACCTGCTAGTTCAGATTCGACGGCCGCCAATTCTTCATCTGTCTTATTTTGAAAATAGCGACCCAGTACGACCCGGCTTGAGCGTGCGCTGATCGGGGCATCTCGGAGCAATGTGAGGACGGCTTGCTGATCGGCCGATTGCGCGACGACCTCCTCTGGCGTGGCGGCATTGTCTTCATAGTCAGTGTGCCGATTGTCATCATCTAGCGAAAAATCGAGCCGTTTGCGTCGTCGTAGTTCGTCGATAGCGATATGGCTCACAATGCGACGCGACCACGCCTTAAACGCTTTCGGATCGCGGCAATCGTCCAGTCGATCATGGATTTTGATCAACGCTTTCTGGGTACAATCTTCTGCCATATCGGGGGCTTCTTCTTGGTCGCGCACCACTTGGTATGCGACTCGGTAGAGGTATTCCCACAATTGTTGGTAGCCGGTTGTTTGCTGCTCCGCATCATGGCTGCCACATGCGCGATACAATGTACTACTATCTTGCATTATCTCATTCCACCTTCGCTTTTATACGGCCGATTATACCAAACCATCGACTATATTAGGGGACAACAGATCGAGAATTGAATTACTGACGCACTTTTTATCTGAGAAAGAGCGCATCTGTGCTTCGATTTCTGGATCATATCGATTCATAGATTCCTCCGATATGTCGAGTGACAGCATTTTACCATCCAGTAGGTTTTCAGCGTTAATCCACGCCACTTATTAAATTGCCATTCCTAAACAGACAACTATCGACTAAAATCTATGATTGAAAGTCATCTCTCACCACCCTCACAACAACATCCTCGACCAACACGTGAACATCACAACAACACTATAAAAAGAAAGATGGCATGTACGTCTTTGAGATAATTTGACACATTATCTCAAAAAAAAATGCTAAAGCCGTTCGCTTGAACAATTAAGGTTTTA
>CALECP010000345.1 GCA_937949915.1 uncultured Anaerolineae bacterium | reverse complement strand
AAATAGGGTAGTGTCTCCCCCCTTTCTACTCTACCCTACCACACGTAACGGGACAGGCACGAACAGAAGAACAAAAACCAGCAGCAGCAGGAAGGCGAGACAGACACGGCCGCGCCCCACTTTTGTCTCGTCATCAAGCGGCCGCGCATGACGACGGCCGAACAGCAGCAACAACCCGATCCACACGATCCACATCGGCGTTGCAAACCAGACAGACAGCCCCACCAGCGCAATTATCACCGGCCAAAACAGCCATCGCGCCCGTTTGCCCAGCACCGCATAGGCGATATGCCCCCCATCTAGTGTGCCAACCGGCAGCAAATTGAGCGCGGTCAGCAACAAGCCACCCCAACCGGCCCACGCCATCTGACTCAACTGCACATCGACCCCGGCCACCGGATAGGACGCGCCCAAAATAACGCGCTTGAGCCACGCATAGAGCAGCGAATTGCCTTCTAATAAATACGATTGATCGCTGGGGAGCGGAGCGATTTCGGAGGCGGCCAGCCCGACGATGAGAATGGGAATGGCGAACAACAAGCCAGCCAATGGCCCCGCGGCCGCGATGTCGAACAAAGCGCGGCGGCTCGCGGTCGGCCGGGACATGACGATCAGTGCACCCATCGTGCCAAGCGGTGAGATCGGGGGAGGAAACGGAATGAAATACGGCAGTGAAACCGGATACCCGTGCCATTGTGCCGCAAAATAATGACCTAACTCGTGTGCGCCCAAAATCAACAAAATGCTGAGGCTAAACGGCCAGCCAGAGAGCAAGCCGCGCACGATGCTGCCCTGCATAAGGGTGCTATCTGCTCCAACAAGCAGCGTTGTCAGCACTGTTGCCAGCAGCAAAATAAGATTGAGCCAAGCACGGGGTTGGGGCATTTGTTACTTTTGTTGGGCTAACGGCCGGAGTTTGTCCGCTTCTGCCCATGCCGCCACCCAGTCGGGCAGTTCACGCGGCACGTCTGCCTCAAAAGCAAGCGCGACTTCATCCATCGGTATCGTCTTACCGTTTGCTAAAATGCCAGTTCGCATCAATGATTCGGAGCAAACGGTGTCGCCACGCTTGATCTGTTGGTGAAAGTATGACCAGCGATCATCGGCGCACAGCAGACGGGTGTGCAGCGAAAAGCGTTTGAACGCGGGGACACGTCGCCGATAGCGCACACTGGCCCCAGCGACAACAAACACCCATTTGCGCTCCCGCACGACGCGCCACAATCCCGTTCGAGCAGACAGATCGAAACGGCCGAGATCCATCAGCGTCAGGTGACGGCCGTTATTCAGTTCCATAAACAGATCGATGTCAAACGGCCCGGCACGATAATGCAAAACACTTTCGTCTAAAAGTGTCAGTGTCGGCTTGGAGCGGGCGCTGGCAAGAATGCGGAGGAGGCGTAAGTAAGGGTACATGTCGCCCCAGTCTACGCACTTAGCAGATGATTGGCAACGCCTGTCAGATCAGAGGCGATGATGTCTGGCTTCGCGCCCATTTCGCCCAGTACTTTGCCCGGCCGGGCGACGAACGCCCCTTTCATGCCCGCCCGCATCGCGCCGGTAATGTCCCAATCGTGGGCGGCGATCATGCGACATTGCTGTATGGGGCGGCCGATTTGCTGCGCCGCGTACTGGTATACGGCCGAATGGGGCTTGAATTTCTTGACCGCGTCCACCGACAGCATTTTGTCGAAATAGCCAGCCAGCCCCGCATTTACCAATTGGTTGGTCATCATCAGTTGCGGCGAATTGGTGAGCGCGACCATTGTATAACCTGCTTTTTTCAGGCGGCTAAGTGCGACAGGCACTTCCGGGTGTGGAGGCAAGCGGTGCATCTGCTCGGCAATTTTTGCGCGTTCCTGTGCGCCCAATGTAAACCGATAGCGCATGGCGACCATATTGAGCGCATCGGCCGCCAATTTGTCGAATGGCTCATACCGGTCGGTCAGCGTGGCGATCATGCTTTGGCGAATCAACTCGCTAAACCACTCTTTCATCACCTCCACCTTGCCAAAGTATTGTTGAATATGCGGCTGTAAGACGCTCAAATCTAAAAGTGTTTCATTAACATCGAAAATCAGTGTATCCATCGATCCTTAATCCCTTCTGATAGCAAAATAAATAATGGAGCGTGAATGGTACAATCATCTTTGCGAAGCGACTACTGCAAAATCATTCTACAGGAGAAAACCAATGATAACGCTCATACCTATTCTAATTGTCATCGGAGTTTTGCTCACTATCCATGCGCTGCCAGCACGCACATTTTTACGCGCCCATCGGCTAGACCCCAAAGCGGGATGGGATGTTTTCGCCCTATCCGCACTCGAAGTGCCGATCAATACAGTTGCGGTCGCCGCGCTTATATTTGCGACCGAGGGTTCACCATTTGCCATTGCTCCTTTGATAATTGCGGCCGTACTGCTGATCGTTCGTGGCATCCGTCGGCAGCAGATAGAGCTTCTATTTGTCAGCCTCCCCCGCATACTCACTGCACTTCTATCTATTCGCCTATTAGTGGGATTAAGCAACAACGATTCTATCAGTACGGGTCTCGCGGCCGTGACATTTGGGCTAACTGTTATGAGCGCGATCTATCTATGGAGGCACGACTTGAAAAACCGCAAATGGGCGCGGCCGACCTCTGGTGAAAAGCAAGCAGAGCAGCCATCCGTGCATGATTGGTGAACATCGATCATTTTCGGTTACACTTACGCAAAAATGATTAAACGGACATAACAGTATGATTTTTCTCAAACCGATCAAAGTAAAAATATGCGGCATTACCAATGTGGAAGATGCGCTGCTGGCGGCCGATGCGGGGGCTGATTATTTGGGCTTCATTTTGTATCCGCCCAGCAAACGGGCCGTCGATGCAGCGACGGTGAAGGCGATCACGGCCGTCCTCCGTCAGCGGCCGGACTGCCCCATTTTGGTCGGCGTGTTTGTCAATGAGTCGGCCGAGACGATCACCCAAACGTTAACCGACTGCCAGCTTGATCTGGCGCAACTGAGCGGGGACGAGCCTGTTGAATTGCTAGAGGCGATCAGCGACCGAGCGTACAAAGGGATTCGGCCGCGCAACATCGAAGAAGCAACGGAGCAAGCATTTTCCTACATCGTTGACCCCGATATGCCGCTTTTGGTCGATGCGTATCATCCTAAACTGTATGGTGGCACCGGTGAAAAAGCAGATTGGTCTATCGCGCAATTGCTGGCGTTTGATGTGCCGCATTTTATGCTGGCGGGTGGTCTAAAGCCGGAGAATATCGTCGAGGCGTTGGGGATTGTGCGGCCGTGGGGGGTCGATGTCGCTAGTGGGGTAGAAGCGTCGCCCGGTAAAAAAGATGCTGAAAAAGTACGGGCGTTCATCAACAATGTGCATTCGGTGCTGACGCATTAATAGCCATCCAGCGTCATTATTCATAAAATTATTGTGAATAATTGATAAAAAACACAATTTTATTGCAAAATTTACAATAATTATATGGATCGGTGCAATTTTCGTGCTATGATGGCGACATGGTACAGGATACGCTATGAACGATGTATTGACGCAATGCCCCGTTTGCCGGGAACAACTGGAAATCACACGCCTGCATTGTGGGCATTGTGAGACGACGATTGACGGCCGCTTCTCGTTCGGCCGTCTCAATGCGCTCAATCGGGAGCAGTTGGCATTTGTCGAGCTGTTTTTGCGGAGCGAGGGCAAGATCAATCGCGTGGTGGCAGAACTCAACTCGAAGTACCCGCATGTCCGCAGTCAGTTGACAGACGTGATCGAGACGATGGGGTACAAAGTCGGCGATCCTGAACCAGAGCCGGTATCGGCCGCACAAAAGCAAGCGATTTTGAAACAAGTAGCGAATGGGGAGCTATCGGCCGATCAAGCGGCCGTGCTTCTCACTTCATAACAATTTAACGGAGAGTGCGAATGTCAGACGCAGCACGAATGGAAATTTTGAAGCAGTTGAGCAAAGGCAAACTATCGGCCGATGAAGCGGCCGAACTATTGCAAGCCATCGGCAACAAAGAAAAAGCAAAAAGTGGCAAAAATCAGTTGCCTGTCAAAGAAAAAGAACGCACCCGCAAGCTGCACATTCGTCTGAACGGCCGTGCAGTCAAAAACGGGCCGCACACCTTCACCCTGCCCCTCGGATTCATCAACACGATACGGAGCATGACCGACATGATTCCGGCCGTGCGAAACATCATCATGTGGGACGCGATGAACCTCGTCGGCGGCGAATTGGCAGATATTACAATTTCGGTAGAGTAGGGAAGTTAAAAGGTTAAAAAGTTAGGAAAGTTAAAAAATTGGTGTGAGCGCGTTAAATTGAGAGCGCACAACCTTCTTACTTTCAACTTTCCTACTTTTTAACTTTCTTACTTCTTACTTCCCCCTCGGAGACAACAATGGCAGAAACAAACAACAACCAACAATGGTACGATGTCGGCAAAAAAGCGACCCTGATATTTGACTGCGCTGGCGATCTCGTCGTGCGCGGACATACCGAAGCATCGCTCGTCGTCGCTGGCAAAGAGTCGGATGCTGTGCAGGTCGTCGGCAATGCGATCAGCAGCACATCGGGCATAAAAGTGCTTGTCCCGCGTGATGCGTCGATTATCATCAAGCGCGTGGCCGGTGATTTGCGTATCAAAAACGTGCAGGGCAACATCGAAGCGACCAGCGACGTATCGGGCGACACCGTGCTGGTGGCGATTGGTGGCACAGTGACATTGAACCGGGTACATGGCAGCCTCAAGGCGCGGGATGTATCGGGCGCAATGGCGGTGTCTGACGTGACGGGTGATGTGCGGGTACGGCGCAGTGGACATGTGACGATCAACAAGGTATTTGGCGATGTTGAACTGGGCAAAATGACAGGTGACATCGAAATCAATGAAATTTATGGGGATGCCGCGCTCAATGGCGTGGTTGGCACGGTTGCGCTGGCACAGGTCAATGGCGATTGTGTGGTCAGCAATTTGGGCGGTCAGACGACCATTACTTCGCGGGATGATATTCGCATTCAGGGCCCTCTGACAGTAGGCGCACACATTTTCAAGTCTGGCTCGACAATTGCGTTGCGCTGGCGGCCGGACAGCAACCTCAATTTAGACGCAACCGCCCCACTGATCGTGAATACGCTGACATTGACAAACGAAGCGGTGGCAGAAGATCGCCTGGTGGGGACGATGGGCGAGGGCAATGTTGCCGTTCATCTGGAAGCGGCCGACCGCATCACAGTCAAGCCTGTCATCACGGCCGATGGCGAAGAACGGTGGGAAGGACATATCGAATCGGAGTTTGACTTTACGGGCATGACTGAGCAATTGCTCAACGAAGTCAATACGCGCATCGATCAAGCCGTAGACCGTATCCCCAACTTCACGACACAGGCCGAATCTTTGCTGCGCCAAACGGAAGACGCGATCAGCAAAATGATGAAACAAGCAGACTTCACACGCGAGCAATTTGAAACGCGCTACCGGCCGGGCAGCAAACCGCGCCGCACGGCACGCCCCAATGCGGCCGCATCGAGTGCAAGCGAGTCACCGGGCAGCAGCAATGCTCGCCTAAAAGTGCTAAAAATGCTGGAAGAAGGCAAAATTACAGTGAAAGAAGCGGGTGAACTCTTGGCAGCGTTGGAGTAAACCTTTAAGATAAGATAGAGAGTTGAGATAGGGATAGAGAGAAGATGGCAGGCAGCAACCGATTTGCCCCTCATCTTCTCTCTATCTCTCCTCTCTATCTCTATCTACCATGACGACCTCGCCGCTTCCGATCCACGCCCGGACAGGCACACGCATCCGCCCCGTCAATTTGGGACGCGATACCCCGCAGTTGCTGCGTCTGCTGCGGCAAGCGTTCAATCATACGCTCGATAGCGAAGCACAACGGGCGATCAACAATATGCGGCAAGACAGTCCGCGCTGGCTGGCACGGCTCAATCATCTTGGGCAGCGCATTCATCCCGGTTTTGTGTATGAGCTAGATGGGCAGATCGTGGGCAATGTGTCGCTGCTGACAACAAAACCGGTCGGCCGAGCATTGGTTGTCAATGTCGCTGTCTCGTCAGATTATCGGCGGCAGGGGATTGCGCGGCAGTTGATGGATACGTCGCTCCAACATTTGCAAAACAGACACATGAAAACTGTCTATCTACAGGTAGACGTAGATAATGATAGCGCGATTCGGCTGTATGAATCGCTGGGGTTTGTCGGCCGGGGCAGTACGCATTATTGGTTGGCCGCGCCCGGTGAATGGCATGAGATTTCGTCGTCCCGCGCCTGGGATCGCGCAACGCCTACCCGGTCAGAGATTCGGCCGCTGGCGTACAGTGATTGGCAGCAAGCATACGCGCTCGATGTCGCCTGTCAGCCGCTTGACCTCAATTGGCCTAACTTGATTACACCCGATGCGTATCGGCTGACGATCTTGCGCCAGTTCCAAGACTTTATGAACGGCCGTCAAATGGAAACATGGACGATCAAAGAGAACAATACGTTGCTGGGTATTGCGTCGGTATGGAGCGAATGGGGCAAACCGCATGAGGTGCGCGTTCGCATCCCAGAAGCGTACCGAGATGAATTGGCACGGCCGCTCTTTGCCAAGCTGCTGCGTCGCTTGCGCTATTTGCGCCGCCGCTATGTGAGCATCGAGCATCTGGATGACGACACGGTGATGAATGGGTTGCTCAAAGCGGCCGGATTCCGGCAAAAGCGCCATTTGTTGACGATGAAAATGGGATTGTAGTGATTCGCTTATGAGTGACGAAAAGATCAAAATTCTCAAAATGATAGAAGAAGGCAAAATCACGGCCGCCGAAGGCGCGATGTTGCTGCAAGCGTTGGATGAAGGGGCCGCGTCGGCCACGGCCGCGCCATCGACAGACCCGCCACGCTGGTTTCGGGTACAAGTGACTAACACAGAGACGGGGGCATCGTTGGTCAACGTCACTATTCCGATGGGGATGGTGATGACGGGCATCCGCATGGGCGCACAATTTGCCCCCAACATCGAACAGCAAAAACTGGTGCAAGCTGTCCGTGCGGCCGAGCAAGGCAAGCGCGGCAAATTGATCGACTACACCGATAGTTCCCGCACAGAGCGCGTTGAAATCTACGCTGAATAAGCGTGTAAATATCCCGTTTATTCGGGCGCAAAAATTGCCACGCCGCCTGTACCAGTTTGATAATCACCCAGATATACCCATCCGTTATTGGGATTGACAGCAATCGCACAGAACACGCCATCTAGCTGCTCACGGTGCAGTATCTCCATCTCGCGGATTGTGAATAACACCCCATCGTCCCCATCACCGCAATACGCAAAATAG
>CALECP010000344.1 GCA_937949915.1 uncultured Anaerolineae bacterium | reverse complement strand
GTATCATGCCCAAGCATACGCTTACGAGCCGTCTGAGAAACAGGGGCAAGTACGCCGGGGCGCGGCCGAGCATCTGGCATCTGGCATCCGCAACGGCCGATTATCAATGCGGCGCGTCGTCCGCCTCACCATCGAAATGTATGATCTGCTCTATCTCCATCCCGATTACGCCGTTGCCACCCTCTTAGACGAATTGCGAAACCAAGTGCGCTAAACACGAAAATCGTGTACACTGTTTTCGTATGAAAAACATCACCTTTTCGGCCGATGAAGCCCTGATTCATGAAGCACGTCGCCGTGCAGAAGCACAAAATATCACCTTGAACGAACTATTCAGAGAATGGCTCAGTCGTTATGTGGCGCAACCGGCCGCGCCCGATCTCTATGACGACTTGATGGCGCGTCTTCAACATGTGAACACGAACCGAACATATACACGAGAGGAAATGAATGAACGTCGTTGATTTGAAGGGTTACTTTTTTATCGACACCAATCTGTTTATTTATACATTTGATTTGTCTGCACCCGACAAACAGAAAACGGCTAGGCGAATTATCCAACATGCTCTCAAAACACAACATGGCATTGTCAGCAGTCAGACTGTACAAGAATTTTTCAATGTTGCGCTCCGAAAATTTGAGAATCCGCTGACTCCGGCCGAAGCCAGCGACTATCTCAAAACGATACTGCATCCTCTGTGCCATCACTTTCCAACAGTATCATTTTATGACAAAGCGTTGCTGCTACAGAAAAAATGAGGATACAGTTGGTACGATACACTGGTCATTACGGCCGCGCTGGAAACAGGTTGTAGAACACTTCTGACTGAAGATTTACAGCACGGGCAAAAAATCGAACAGCTAACAATCATCAATCCATTTGTGTGAACAGGCATGGACGCAACGATTGATCTGCAAGCATTGCGCCGCCAATTGCCACGCACATGGCGGTTGTTTTTTGCGCGGCACGGCCGCTTTACGGCCGTACAAGCGCAAGCGATTCCACCGTTGCTGGCGGGGCGCGATGGGCTGATCATGGCGGCCACCGCATCTGGCAAAACAGAGGCGGTGCTTGCGCCACTACTCGAACGCTATTGGACACGATTATTGCAGCCACAACTGACACTGCTCTACATTTGTCCGACACGGGCGTTGGTGCGCGATCTATTTGTGCGCTTGCAGGATGCGCTGGCCGATACAGAGGTCGTGGTAGCGATGAAAACGGGCGATGTGCGGCCGTTTGATCAAACCCGGCCGCCCGCCATTTTGATCACCACGCCCGAATCAACTGACTCCCTACTGACCCGCGCCCCCAAACTACTTATCACGCTTCAAGCAGTCATCATCGACGAAGTGCATCTGTTTGACAACACCCCACGCGGGGATCATTTGCGCTGTCTGTTGCCCCGTATCGAACGCATTCGTACATACAAAGATGAGACGGCCGCACCCTGTCAGCGCGTCGCCATTTCAGCCACTGTCCCCGATCCAGCAGGGGTCGCCAGCCGCTATTTGCATGACGCGGCAATCATCTATGTGGCGGGTGGACGCACCATTGCGGCCGAAATCACCCCCTTGGTGGACATGGCAGCACTGGTGCTGGCGCTGGCACAACGGGCGGCGCAAAAGTCGCTCGTTTTCTGTAATACGCGGGATGAGGTGGAGCAGACGGCCGCCTTTTTGCGCCAATCGTTGCCGCATCACGCCGAGATATTTGTTCACTATGGCAATCTCGATAGCCAAATGCGTTTGGATGTAGAAACCCGGTTTGCGGCCGCGGCCGTCGCCGTTTGCGTCTGCACGTCTACGCTCGAATTGGGGATCGACATCGGTTCGGTCGATGATATTGTGCTACTGGGCGCACCGCATACAGTCGAATCATTTTTGCAGCGCATCGGCCGGGGCGGCCGTCGTACTGATCAGATGCGTGTTTTGTGCTTGCCCAAAACCCCGAACGAGATGGCCCGTTTTAATGGGTTGCTGGCATTGGCAGAGTCGGCCGCACCGCCGATCTACACGCCGCGCTACACGTTCCGGCCGTCTGTGCTGGTGCAACAAATTTTTAGCCTGTGCAAACAAAACCCAACAGGCGGGGTGCGCTTGGGCGATGTGCGCCGTGTCGCTCCCGACTCTGTGACCAGCGAAGATATTCGAGCGATCATGTCCAATCTGACGCTGTTGCGCTATGTCCAGCCCGGCCGTATTGGCGAATGGAAGCCGGACGAACAGCTAGACGAATTGCTGGATCGGCATGAAATCTACAGCAATATCGGCGCAGACCCGGCCGCGACGGCCGTGGTCGATGCGTACTCAAAACGGATACTGGCATATACCGATCAATATGTCGAGAAAGGGCAAGTGGTACTGTTTGGCGGCAAGGTGATGCGCGTTGTGTGGCGCGATTATCATCAATTTGGTCTGGCGGCGGTCCCTCGCAGCACAGGAGTCGATGTTGTCTTGCGCTATCGCAAAAGCTACGCGCCCATTCCGTTTGACGTGACGCAATCAGTTGCCCGTGCGTGGGGGATCAAACCGTATCAGATGCCGCTTTTGCCGACTGAAAACGGTGCATGGTTGTTTCATTTTTGGGGGACGATCTGGGGTGAATGGTTGACGGCCGCGCTGTTTGAGCAAGGTTTTTTTGCAGAAGCCAAGAACGAGTATGCGCTCTATGTTCGTCCTGCTATCGCCGCGCTGCCTGCATGGGATGAGGGGCTGGCGGCCGGGGTGACGGCGCGGCTGGCAAAAACGTTGGGAGAACGGTTGCAAATGGGTCGTTTTGCGACGCTGCTTCCGGCGACGGTGGGGGTTACGGCCGTCATCGACCAATTTGACCAAGCGCAACTCGCTCATATTTATGCGAAAACAAAAGTGGTCGCGGCCGGGACTCACACAGAAAAGCTGACACAATTGACATAAACGATTTGAGTCCTGTTTTCCCCTACGCATTATTTGGGGCATGGGATCGTTCGATCTGTTTAATTTTATGTTTGTATAGGGGTTTATCTTAGGCACTTTCCACGATGGATTGTATACAATCGTGGTATACAATGCCTGTGAACGCACAAAAACGCCCAAATAAAGTGTTTTGTCGTCACCATTGATGTTGAGAACAGTTTCACAAGCACGGCCGATTCAAATTCTTCTAGCAGATGATTATTCATTGATCAGAGCCGGTATGCGCGTCCTTTTAGAAGAAGAACCCAACCTGACAGTGATTGCAGAGGCATCGAATGGGGTTGATACGCTGGCACTTGTGGCACAACATTTGCCCGATGTGGTGCTGATGGATATTGCGATGCCGACAGTGGATGGGATCGAGGCGGCCGAGCGTATTGCGGCCGACTTTCCCCACGTTCGCGTCATTATTTTGTCGATGCACGCCAATAAAGAGTATGTCACCCGCGCTATTCGTGCAGGAGCATTGGGCTATGTTATGAAAGATGCCCATATATCTGAATTGTGCCGCGCTATCGAAACAGTGATGCAAGGGCAAACGTATCTCACCCCTGCCATATCCCAGCACGTGATCAACGCTATTCTGCATACGCCACCAGAACCGGCCGCGCCTGAACAGGAGATCGCAGCACTGACCCCCCGCCAAACAGAAATTCTCAAGCTGATCGCCGAAGGAAACAGCACCAAGAAAATTGCCGAACAGTTGCATATCAGTATCAAGACGGCCGAATCGCATCGCGCCAACATAATGAAACGGCTCGATATTTTTGATGTTGCGGGTTTAACACGTTACGCACTGCGTATGAGGCTGATCGAAACGTAGGGGATTCCCTGATAGGGGCGAGGAATAAAAAGTAGAAGGGGATGAACCGGCCGGTTCATCCTCTTTTTTTTGTCCAAAACAACTAATCATCAAAAAAAGACCCCATTCACTTTGCACAAAATTGTATACAATTGTGTATCCGAAAGTTTCAGGATGCTCCCGATACCCACGATCACGCTGCAACCATACGATGGTAGCTGTCAAGAAGAAAGTAGGGAAAGGCTACAAACTGTCACAAGTAGCCATTAAGGAGTAAGTGACATGGACTTTAAAAATAAAGCGACAAAAATCGACCTGTTTAACTTCAAAATGCCGCAGATGCGCGCATTTCACCTAACGTGGTTCGCCTTCTTTTTATGTTTCTTTGGATGGTTCGGTATCGTGCCATTGATCAAGCCAGAAGGAGGCGTTCGTGATTCGTTGGGATTGACCCCCGACCAAATCGGTAACTCGATCATTTTGGCAGTGGCTGGCACGATTTTTGCTCGTCTGTTGATCGGTCAGATGTCGGCGCGTTATGGCTCGCGCAAAATGTATGTTTGGCTGCTTGTTCTCGGCGCAATTCCTGTAATGGGCATCGGTCTTAGCCAAACATATTGGCACTTTGCACTGGCGCGTTTCCTCATCGGCTTGATAGGCGCATCATTCGTGATTACACAGTATCACACCAGCGTCATGTTCGCGCCCAATGTCGTGGGTACAGCCAATGCGATGACGGCCGGGTGGGGTAATCTCGGCGGTGGTGTCACCCAGTTTGGCATGATTGCGATTTCAGGCTTTATCGCCAGCAATTTCATGGGATCAGCCCTCGACGCATCGGCTTGGCGCTACGCCATGATCGTACCCGGTATTGCGATGATTTTGACGGCCGCCGCTTACTGGTATCTGACAACGGATGCACCCGACGGCAACTATGACGAACTCCGCGCCAAGGGCGACATGCCACCCGCCAAAGATGTAAGTGGCACATTTACAGAAGCGACAAAAGACAATCGCGTTTGGGCATTGTTCTTCGTCTATGCCATTTGCTTCGGTATCGAGCTGACCATGAACGGAACACTGGCTCTCTACTTCGGCTCAACGATTGAGGAAGGCGGTCTGGGTATGACAGCACGAACGGCCGGACTGATGGCTGCTTCATTCGGTCTCATGAACTTGTTTGCACGGGCAACAGGTGGCTGGTTGAGCGATAAGATAAACATTCGCGGTGGTCTCAAGGGGCGTGTGCGCTTCCTATTCCTGACATTGTTCCTCGAAGGTGTATTCCTCATTTTGTTCTCGCAAATGAACTCGATTGGGATTGCACTTGTCATGCTCATCACGTTCAGCTTTTTCGTACAGATGGCAGAAGGTGCGACATTTGGCATCGTGCCTTTCGTCAACAAACGCGCTTTGGGTGCGGTCGCCGGTATCGTCGGTGCAGGTGGTAATTTCGGGGCTGTTTTGTTCGGTTTCTTGTTCAAAACGAAGCTCAATTTCACGAGCATTTCATGGGAAAAGCTGTCATTTAGCACAGCGTACATGATTCTCGGCATCATCGTTGTTTCGTTGTCGTTTATGGCATTCCTTGTGCGCTTCACGCCAGAACAGGAAGCGGCCGCATTGAAAGAGACAAAGGCGCGTCTAGCAGGTGATGCAACGGGCGGTTTAGGTGCTGTTCCCGTTCCGGCCGACTGATGCAGTCTTGCCCCGTTAACCGTGTCCCTACGGGCGAATGAATAGATGTCTGCATTGATATGCAGTCACTTGTAGACCTCTTCCCTCCGTTCATGGTCGGCCGCATCCGGACGCGGCCGACCACATTTTTCATCAAAGCGGATGGCAGGGTAGAAACGCACCACTGGTGCGTCTCCTAAGTAAAAATTTTCGGAGTGAAGACATGACACAAAAAACAATCGTCGTCATTGGCAATGGCATGGTCGGATGCAAGTTCATCGAAAAGCTGACCGACCTCGATACCAATAAGACGTACAAAATCGTGACATTCTGTGAAGAACCACGTCCTGCATATGACAGGGTTCATTTATCAGAGTATTTCAATGGCAAAAGCGCGGCCGATCTCGAATTAGAGCCGCTCAGTTGGTATGAGGAACGTGGTGTTGACCTTTATTTGGGCGAGCGTGTTGTTGCGCTAGATCGCTCCAATAAAACCGTGATCTCTAGCACCGGAAAATTCCTTCTCTATCATGCCGTCGTTCTCGCCACTGGGTCAAGCGCATTTGTGCCGCCCATACCGGGTGTCGAGAACGACGGCGTTTTCGTCTATCGCACCATCGAAGATTTGGAGCAGATGCAGGCGTGGGGAGAAAAGCCAGATGTGAATCGCGCGGCCGTCATCGGGGGCGGCTTGCTGGGGCTAGAGGCTGCGAACGCCCTGCTCGGCATGAAGCTAGAGACACACGTCGTCGAAATTGCGGATCGATTGATGCCGCGCCAAGTAGATGACATGGGCAGCCAATTTTTAGCGAAAAAGATCGCCGACATCGGCGTAACCACCCATTTAGGCAAAATGACAAGTGAATTTGCGGGGAACGGCCGTGTAACAGGCATGAATTTTGCTGATGACAGTGCGCTTGATGTGGATATGGTGGTGATTTCGGCCGGGATTCGGCCGCGAGACGAACTGGCACAGGAAGCCGATCTCGCTGTGGGCAAACGAGGCGGTATCGTTGTCAATGACCTCATGCAAACGAGCGATCCCGCCATTTACGCCATCGGTGAATGTGCGCTGCATGACGGGATGATTTATGGACTTGTCGCTCCCGGCTACCGCATGGCCGAAACGGCCGCCAACCACCTGATGGGAGTCAGTATGCCATTCGCTGGGAGCGACATGTCTACCAAGCTCAAGCTGTTGGGTGTAGATGTTGCCAGCGTCGGCAATGCGTTTGCAAACGGGCAGACCGAAATGGTGACGTTTGCCGATTCACGCGAAGGTGTGTACAAGAAATTGCTCTTTAACCCCGCCACCAACTTGCTCGAAGGGGCGATTTTGGTGGGAGATGCAGATGAGTATGGCACGCTGTTGCAGATGTATCTCAACGAGATGCCATTGCCCGACAAACCGGAAACGCTGATCGTCCAGGGGGGCGAATCGGCCGCGCTCGGCATCGACAAATTGCCCGATAGCGCAATCATTTGCTCATGCGAAAACGTGACCAAAGCGGAGATCGCTTGTGCGGTGCAAGATGGGCAAATGTCTGTGCCAGAAATCAAGAAATGCACCAAAGCGGGGACAGGTTGCAGCAGTTGTATCGGGTTGGTCAAGGACATCATCAAGTCGGAAATGGGCAAGATGGGGCTGGAAGTAGACAAAGCGATCTGCGAACATTTTGCCTACACGCGCCAGGAGTTGGTGCAATTGATTCGGGTGGGGAAAATCGAGACGTTTGACGAGATGCTCGGCCGATTCGGCACGGGCGGCGACGGTTGCGAGACGTGCAAACCAATCGTTGCCAGCATCCTCGCCACCTACAAAAACGAGTACATTCTTGAGCATCAAATGCTGCAAGATACAAACGATTATTATTTAGCCAACATCCAGAAAAATGGTTCATATTCTGTCGTCCCGCGTGTACCGGGGGGCGAAATCACGCCTGAACAGTTGATCGCTATCGGTCAGGTCGCACAAGAGTTTGATCTCTATACCAAAATCACAGGTGGTCAGCGCATCGACCTTTTCGGTGCAGAATTAAGCCAATTACCCCCCATTTGGGCAAAGTTAAACGCGGTCGGGCTCGAATCGGGCCATGCGTATGCCAAAGGGTTGCGGACTGTCAAATCATGCGTCGGTGAAACGTGGTGTCGGTTTGGCTTGCACGATAGTGTGGGACTGGCAATTGCGCTCGAAAATCGGTACAAGGGCATCCGTTTTCCACACAAGGTGAAGATGGCTGTCTCTGGTTGCGCTCGTGAATGTGCGGAGGCGCAAAGCAAAGATGTCGGCGTGATTGCGACTGACAAGGGCTGGAATTTGTACGTGTGTGGCAATGGTGGCATGAAACCGCGTCATGCTGATTTGCTGGCGGTTGACATCAGCCGTGAGGAAGTGGTCAGGTACACCGATAGATTCTTGATGTACTACGCACGCACGGCCGACCATCTGACCCGCACCGCCAAATGGATGGACGCGCTCCCCGGCGGCGTGGATCATCTGCGCGAAATCGTGATCGACGACAAATTCGGCATCGGCGACGAGCTAGAGCAAGAGATGCAATATCTGGTTAGCACGTATCAGGATGAGTGGGCGACAACGGTGGCTGACCCTGAAAAGCGCAAGCGTTACAACCATTTTGTCAATACGGCCGAGCCTGATCCCTTGCTGGCATTTGCGCCGGAACGCGGACAGAAGAAGCCGTTGATCATGCTGCCGATGGCGGGGGATTGATAGTTGGCACGGGATCGTCACGGGTTTCAACCCGTGCCTGTCGTGGAGAAAACCCGATAAATCGGGTTGGGTGCGCTGAACCCATTTTAATGGGTTCTCCTATGAGCAGCCGTGTGTTTCAACACACGGTGGCAAGCAAAACGATATGAAAAACTGGATTAAATTCGCAAATATAGATGATTTTCCACCCAACATGGGGCGGTGTGTAAAGCATGGTGAGAAACAAATCGCCATCTTCAACTTTAATAAAACAGATTGGTATGCGACGCAAAATGTGTGTCCGCACCGGGGGCAGTCAGTTCTCAGTCGTGGCATTATCGGCAATGCGGCCGACCTGCGTAAAGTGGCGTGTCCGTTGCACAAAAACAAATTCGACCTAGAAACGGGCGAGCATTTGGGCGGCAACGACGATTGGACGCTGGAAACATTTGAAATCAAAGTAGAGAACGGGGCTGTGTACCTGTTTTTAGAGGAGATAGAGATAGAGTCTGGAGATAGAGAAGTGTCTGATGCGCTCATGCCTGCTTAACTGCGAGCATTCTCTATCTCAAATCTCTATCTGGAGTGTGAAATGGCTGGTAAAAAGATAACACCAATCGACAAATGGCATCGTACCTACTGCCCCTACTGTGGCGTGGGGTGTGGGTTAAAAGTGGGCGTTCACGCTGGCAAAGTGGCGAAAGTGATGGGCGACGAGGCGCATCCATCAA
The DNA here is from genome assembly GCA_937949915.1 of uncultured Anaerolineae bacterium. Classification (GTDB taxonomy): domain Bacteria; phylum Chloroflexota; class Anaerolineae; order Promineifilales; family Promineifilaceae; genus CALECP01. The sequence goes on along the minus strand of CALECP010000344.1, from coordinate 13,038 downwards.
CGCGGGGAATGCTATGCAAAAAACCGATGTATTTGCCGGAAGCATTGGTGACGGATGATCGTTTGTTGTATCCGCAGGTACGGCCGCACCAAGACGCACCATTTCAACGTGCTAGTTGGGATCAAGCGATTGGCTACGCTGCCAACAAATTCACGCAAATTATTGCTGATCACGGGCCCGACGCAGTTGCCATTTACGGCTCTGGACAGTTCAGTACCGAGGATTACTACACGGCAAACAAGCTGCTGAAGGGCTACATCGGCACGAATAATTTTGATGCCAATTCGCGCTTGTGCATGGCAAGTGCAGTGGTTGGTTATGTGACTTCATTGGGGTCTGATGGGCCGCCGCCCGGATACAAAGACATCGACGTGGCTGACTGTTTCTTTTTGATCGGTACGAACACGGCCGCCTGTCACCCTGTCGTCTTCAATCGCATCAAAAAGCGCAAGAAGGCGAACCCAGACGCGGTGATCATCGTGGTTGATCCGCGTGAGACGCAGACGGCGAAATTGGCTGATATTTTCTTGCCGATCCGGCCGGGAACAGACGTACCGTTACTCAATGCAATGCTCAACGTGATCATCAATGAGGGGTTGATCGATTGGGAATTTATCAATGGGCATACGGAGGAATGGCAAGCGGCCGTGCAGTCGGCGATGTCGTGGATGCCAGCGCAAGCGGCCGAGGTGTGCGGCGTGGACGAATACAAAATCGTGGCAGCCGCGCGCGCATTTGCCAAGTCGGCCGGAACGCTCTCGTTTTGGAGCATGGGCGTTAATCAGTCGAGCGTGGGTGTAGAGAAAAATCACGGCATTATCAACCTACATTTGGCGACGGCACAGATCAGCAAGCCCGGTGCAGGCCCATTCTCATTGACCGGACAGCCGAACGCAATGGGCGGCCGGGAAGCGGGTGGTCTATGCCACATTTTGCCCGGTTATCGCTTGATCAAAAACGTGGATCACCGTGCAGAGATCGCTGGTTACTGGGGTGTGCCACTGGAAAACATCAATCCCAATCCGGGCGCACCGGCCGTCGAAATGTTTGAGAAAGTAGCCGAAGGTGAAATCAAAGCGATCTGGATCGCGTGTACCAATCCGGTAGTGTCGATGCCCAATATCGACGTGGTGGAAGCAGCATTGCGCCGCGCCGAATTGGTGATTGTGCAAGACGCATATCACCCGACCGACACAACAGAGTTCGCGCATGTGTTGTTTCCGGCCGCGCAATGGAGCGAAAAAGAGGGGGTGATGACCAACTCAGAACGGCGCATCACTTATTTACCGAAAATGGTGGAAGCACCGGGCGAATGTTTGCCCGACTGGGAAATTTTCACACGATTCGGCCGGGCGATGGGCTTTGAGGATGGCTTTTATTTTGAGAATGCGTCACAAGTGTTCGATGAATTTTCATGGCTGACAACCAATCGCGTGTGTGATTATTCTGGTGTCAACTACAAGCGGCTACAAATGGAAGGGCCGCTACAATGGCCCGTGCCACGGCCGGATCATCCGGGGTCAGAACAATTGTATGCAAATAAGCGCTTCCCAACCGCATCTGGCAAGGCGAAATTCAATGCAACGCCACACACAATGCCTGTCGAAGCGACGGACGAGATGTACCCGTTGGTGCTGAATACCGGCCGTTTGGCTGACCAATGGCACACGATGACACGCACGGGTAAATCGGAACAATTAACGAAAGCAAACCCAGAACCATTTGTCGAAATTCACCCCGACGATGCGAAAAAGCTGGGTATTCGTGACGGCGATATGGTCAAGGTCGCGTCTCGACGCGGCACAGCGATGGCAGAAGCAAAAGTCACCCCCCGCACCCGCGAAGGACAAGTGTTCATGCCGTTTCATTGGGGTCGCTTGAGCGGCTATAACAAGGCTGCCAATAACCTGACGACCGATGCAGTCGATCCGCGCTCGAAAGAGCCAGAGCTAAAGGCATGTGCGGTCAGCGTTGTCCCGATTTGGGCGAGTGATTGGCTGGAAAATGTGACAGAACGACTCGAACGCGAAAAAGAAGCAGAGCCAACTGCCTAAGAAATAAAGAATACCTGTTATAAAGACGGCAAAAAATTTCTCATAGTCAATAAGTTAAAAAGACACATTCTCCCCTACTGAAAAAAAGAGTGTTGTTGATTGGTCGCGCTCACTACGCGAAGCATCGTGCTCTGTCGTAGAAGATCGACTGTGCCAATAAGCAAGCGGTGTTTGCCGCTTGCGGGTCATCGCTTTGGCGGCCGCAGCCCCGTTCGGAAAGTAAAGACGTTCTAGCTTGTTCTGTTCGTTCCCCTGCGCCTGCTTTTTCACAAGGACGTTCAGATAGCGGTTGATCTTTTTCTTCCGGCCGGTAGCCGTTTGTGCCTGCTGGGGAACAGCATAACGGTTCCCTAGCTGCCGAGCGATGTAAGACGCGCCTTTGCGGCCGTGGCGGCCGTGCGCGTCGATAAATTCAAAGCCATTACCATGTTCCCAATAGCTTTCGATCAAATTGTCAGTCGTATATTTTTCGCCCAAATGATAGCAAGCGGTGCGCTCGATCTTGAGCAATTGATCATATTCGCGCTGGCTACGCGCACACGCTCCTGTGATGGCTGTCAGGGTCACACGGGCTATCGGGGCTGGGTCGCGGCGACGGCTATGCACGGTGGCATAGAGGTGAGCGCGGCACAGTTTGAGGCTGTCTGTGAGACCGGAGAGCGGGATGAGAACGGTACGGCCGTCCAGATGCGCTATGTCTAAACGGCCGCATAATTTTGCCGCGCCCGTGAACCATATGCGGCCGTTCCTGCGTATCCAAAAAACGCCCTGCCCCGCTTGGATAATTTGATTGAGTCGCCGCTTGCCACAAATGCGAAGGGGTGACTGTTTGCCTGTCAATCGGGTGACGAGATCGGCCGTGGGCAGCCATCCCCTTCCCTGCCTGTCTAAATGGCGGCCGAGCAGCCAAACGCGCAACGCGGGGACACAGCCCTGCTGAACGGCCGTATGCGCCAGCGTGGGATAGACACGCACGGCCGTTTCTTGTGCTTGCGTCTCTGTCTCGCTCGCAGATTGATTGTGCTGTTCAGGTTCATCAGATCGTTTGGTTTGCTGCAACTCGCCAATCGCTACACGAAGGTTTGTCAGCCAATTATCACCGTTCGGCCGTGCCTTGTTTATACGCTGCCCCTCGCGCATTTGTAGCAACCGCGCATTGGCAGCATACAGGTCGGCCGACAATGGCGCTGCATCTGGCAGTGCGTCTATATGAACGGGTGATCGATTGACCCTGTTACTCGTGTCTGATATGCTTGCCATAAGAGAAAGACAGCGATAGGCATAACTCCCCCCTCCCCAATCAAGGGGCTGCTTGCTTTCATAGAGCAAAAAGCAGACGGTGGGAACGGTGTTGGTAGCACCGTTAGCCCTCATTGTTTTTTATGCAATGCCAGACACAGTTTGTGTCTGGTCTTTTTTTACCTAGTCACTTCTAGGCACCTACGTTTGCTGCCATGCAGATGCTTGAGATGTTTGCTGCCATGCAGACAAATCGGTATTGACTTGCTCAACATCGAGCAAATCCAGTCCGGTTGTTTTCCACATTTTGAGCGTCGTCCGCGTTTTCAGCAGCGAATCGGCCGCATCACGCACATCGGCCGGCCACCCAGAACGCGCAAACGCAACATAATGCACCCGCCATTGACTAAGCGCGGGTAACGATGTCATCAACGCATCAGCTTGGTGAAAAAGTTGGTCGATCATGCCGAGTGATACGGGGGCATCGCTCCAATTAACAGTGCCAAAAACGATAGCCTGCGCCGTCTTGTCGATGCCGACGACGGGCAGGTGCGTTTTCCGCGCCCACGCCCCACCGACATCTTCGAGCGCAAAGGGGAGACGGCCGTGAACACTGGCACGTAGCACCCATTCTTGACACAGATGCGTCCACGTTGTTTCTTCGATGAAGGCTGGCATCTCGGCCGCGACTTGCGCCAAAATCTCATCATGTTCACCCATTGCCAATCGCGCCTGGAAGCGGGACAAAAAGCGATAATAAAAGCGCAAATACGGGTCATTGATTTGATAATGCCCTCGCCGAGAGCGGGCCGGGTCTTCTGTCATCGGCACCGCACGATCTACAAAATCAGTCTCGCGCAATACGCCCAGATATTTTGAGATATGCCCTTTTGATAAGCCGGTACTCGTACTCAAACGGTTGCTCGTATACGCCCCTGCTGCAATCGCCCGCATGATGCCTACATAATTATGCGGGTCATTGATAAAGTCTTGTAGCAGAATGCGCGGCTCTTCTTGCATCAATGTATTTGAGGGCAACAGTTGCCGTTTGATGTTCTCTAGCACCGATACATTTTTATCGAGCCTTTCCCAATAGGCTGGCACCCCACCCCAAATAGAGTACACCCAGATGCGATCTTCGGCCGAATAGTCGGGAAAATACCGTTCTGTATCAACAAATGAGAGCGGCTGCAATTTGATCTGGGCGGTGGGACGGCCGTGCAGGGGCGCGTCATAATTGAGCAGATTCTTGATCAAGGCCATTTGCGAACCGGACAATGCTAGAAAAACATTGGACTGGCTCAACGATTGATCCCACGCCTTTTGCAGCGTCCCCGCAAAAGCGGTATTGACATCGATCAGATAGCCCAGCTCGTCGATAAAGACGACCAATTTCTCGTGGGCAGCCATCAAAGCCAACTGGCGAAACGCTTGATCCCATGTCGCATACGTGAAGTCGAGCGGTGCGGGATCGTCTGGTGAGGTGTAGTTAAACAGCGTCTGGGAGAAGGAGCGCAGTTGGTCGAGCTGTGATGTAGGCTCGGCGACCCAGTAGATGCCCCGGCCGACACGTTGTTTCATCCAATGGGTTAACAAGCGCGTCTTGCCAATACGTCGCCGTCCATATAAAATAACCATTGATGATGTGCCAGCACCATACAATGTATCGAGCAATTCCAACTCTTGTTTACGCCCTACAAAATCATTCATATCATATTTAAGCAGACCATCGAGCTTTAGTATACTCTCAAGTAGTCTACCTAGCAGTATACTACTGGGGGATTTACTGATTGTCAACAGAGCGACACAATAAAGTGCCGTTTATCAGTATTTCAGTCAATCAGTATGTCAGTTTGGTTTTTCGCACCTAAATATCATTTGTTCACGCATAACCAACGGATAGACGGGCAAAGTGAATACCCCTGCATAACAAAAAAGGCAATCGGTGATGATTGCCTTCGTTCAAATGATGTCGCTGCTCCCCCTACCCCGTCTAAAAGGGGCAATCGCTTTCGTCTACTAATTCAAGATACCAGTTTCGCAGCCATGCGATCACGCTTTCGTAATTAACGGCCGGAACTTCTTTGTAGCTGGCGACGCTCCAAGTACGATACAGTTCTCCGTATACGGCCGCATATTCGTTCTTCCCACTCCGCTTCGATAGAACTGTGCCAATCGCCCGTACCCCTTGCGAGAGATGGCTCGCTTGCTCTTTTGTCACATACCGTTTGTCGTTGCCCAAATTGGCTTCTACCAATGATAAGCGGCGATCAAACCCTTTCATTTCTTGCTCGATGCCGTCAAAACGCTGGTTGAGATAAAATTGTTGACGTGCGATCTTGGCAATCGAAAGCGCATTGCGGTACGCCACGGCCGAAGGATCGGCCGATTGCATTAAATTTTCGTCCGGCCGCGCTGTGACATCATTGCGGCCGAACGCCTCGAACAAGACCCGATAGCACTCTTTTTGATACTGCATCAGCGCATCGCGTATCTCCTCTTTCACACGCTTCGCATTGATGCCAAATAGCCACCCATTGAGATAATCAAGGGGCAGCGCAAGCATATCGGCCGTCGGTGTACCTATTGGGCTCGACTTCTGTAGCGTTATCACCACAGAACTCATTTGGCTGGAAAGAACGGGATCATCCAGTAACTTTTTGCGCTGGCTAGACCAATTGACACCGATCAACTCGCAGAGCGGCCGGACAGGCACATACACCGTACCATCTTCCACACGGACAGCGACCACACTATCACCATAAAAATCGATCTCTTTCTGCTCGACCGGACTCAGCTCTTTTTCACTCATCTGGCTCTATCTCCTAACAATTTTAGGTTCTCTGAGTTTTTATATAGTTAGGGCTTACGCACTTTCATCTGTTTACCTCGTAGGAGCATGGCGCGCCATGTCTCTATGAGGCAGGTTTTGCGTAAATCCTAGACATTATTCGATATTATTCAATTGATATATCTTTTCTAGCTGCTCATGGAGCGCGTTCTCGTCGTCCTCTAGCGCATCCAGTGCATACAAAACACACGCTTGCATAAAGTCGGAGTAAGACAGGCTGCCCCGCCCTCGCTCGCGCCATTTTTTGGCAAGCTGCAAGCGCGATAGCTCTGAGCGATCAATGGTATAAGAGAGCATATACAACTGTTTGCGCTGCTTGATCGTGTCCTCAGCCCGGATAGCAGGCTGTTTGGGCTTTTTGGCAACGGCCGTCTTTTTGCGGGTCGGCTTCTTGGCGGCCGCTTTCGGTTTCGCCGCGCTCTTGGATTTCGCTGGCTGTTTGGACGTACTAGGCGCTAACAAATCGCCCAACCCATCCAAGCCGTCTAATTCAACCGGTTCTCTACTCATCGTCTATCACTCGCTCGACCAATTTTGCGTAATCCTCAGCCCCTCGGCTGTTGGGCGCGTACTCAAAAATCGTCTGGTGGTGTGCGGCCGCTTCCGAAAGACGGACATTGGTGCGAATCGGGGCGCACATTTTGCGCTGAAAGGCTGTTCGCAACTGTCCGGCGATCTCGTCTGTCTGTTTTAATCGCGCATCCACATCAGTCGGCAAAATATATTTCAATTCAACCCCCGATTGACGCTGGAACGTAGCGATCCATTTGAGATAGCTTTTCATGCCATCGACCGCCAACGCTTCCGGTGTCACCGGACACAATATCTCGCGGGCAAAAAAGGCAACATTGATCGCCACCACATTACGCCCCGGCCCTGTATCTAACAAAATATAGTGGAAGCGGTTGAGCAAGGGCGACATCGCCGTCGTCAATTGCTGCTCAGGTGCGATTTGCGATAACGACATGCGAATCGCCAGCCGTGCAATACTCTCGCCACCCGCGATCAGGTACACGTTTTCCCGCGCCTCGATCAGCACATCGGCGAGCGGTACTTGCTCCACCATATAGTCGTACAAACCATACTCTGGCGTAATGCCCAACGACGTGGCGACATGACCTTGTGTATCGGTGTCGATAATCAAGACACGTCTATTTTGCAATGCCAGCCCGGCCGCAAGGTTGATCGTTGTCGTCGTCTTACCCACGCCCCCCTTTTCTGTGCCGATGGCAATAATTCGCGCTTTGTTTGTCATAAATTCCTTTTATTCATCGCTTTTTACATCAAAAAGCTGTTTTTTTACACAAAATACCGCTTTGGCACAAAAAAGCAAAAACATTTTTATGCTTGAGAGCAAAAACACAATACAACTATATCACAAAAACGGCATTGCATTAAGCAACAATAAAGTTTTTACTTAATAACTAAAAAGCACAAAAACACAAAGCAGATATACAACAAAAACACTAATCATGCTTTAAGTAATAATTAAAAAATGTTTTTTACTTTTAGCTTAAAAGCGTCTTAGCTCAATAATGTTTTTGTGTTTTTTCACAAAAGCGCAATTGAGGCAAAACGGCAAAAAATGAATTTCGTGCCATGCTTCGATAAAGGTAATAGGGCGGTATGATGGGGTGAAACAAGGAGAAAAGCGGTTAGAGGCGAAATTTAATAGCTTAGAAACGATAGGGGTAGGGGGGTTCAATTAACAAGAGCGGTAATCAAAATGAGCAAACAAAAAGATGTTATGGCGTTTCTGTTGGCTCGTTTCTGCTTTCCAATATGGTTGTGACGGCGATTTCGGCCGCAGCCCGTTTCGCTTCTTTGCGTGTTTCGCCTTCGGCCGCATACCGATTATCTAAGTACAAAACCTCACACCGATACCCTTTTATCTCGCTACGGTCATCATCTGCCCAAATCGTTTCAAAGAAAAATTTCGGTTTGCGCCACTTTCGTTTCTGTGACCACATCGACAGCACAGAGATCGGGTTTTCGTGGCCGCGTGTCAGTGGCGCGGCCGCTTTTTTCCGGCCGCCGGAGCGTGCTGCTTGGGGCAATTGCGTCAAAATCATCGCACACGCCGCGCTTTTGGCATCCGCTTTGCTCATCGCCGCGCCGGTACCGGTGTATGTGTTGCCATTCTGATCCGAATCCGAAACAGTGACCGCGCACTGGTGAGGCTCACCGGGCGCACCTTCCTCGAACACCACGGCCGGACGCGCCCACTGCACCCGTTGACAATACTCTAGCAATACACTGACCGGGCTTTTGCCATCAAACTGAGTGAGCGTGGCTGAGGGTGGGGGGGGCTTGGGCAGTGTCGGCTTTTTCGTCTGCACGGCAGGCACCAGTTGCCCCCGCACATGCGCCGCCAGCAAGCTATATGCGGCCGCATGGCGCGCCTCTGCTTTTGACTTCCCTTTCTCATACACGGCCGTCGAAAATGGCACATTCTCTTTGTCACCCGCTACCGTCACCACATATCGCGCCATAAAATGCACACCTTGTCCCGCATCCTCTCGCGCCACTGTTCCGAATATGCCAGACTGCTCGGCGATATTGAGCAATTGCGCCGCGAACGGCCGATATGCGTCCACATACGCCACGATCTTTTCCCGCGTTTCTGTCACCACATCTCCTTCAGCCTGGGAGGATGGCGATTCAAACAAAAGCGTGAACATCGCCTTGAGCGTCAAAGCGCGACCTTCGTGTAGTGTGCGATCAATAATCGCTGGCACACGCGCAATCTGGTCGCCCTGCCACCATATTCGCAACAAGCGCTCCAACCGATCATCGGGCAATTGCAAAATCGTTTCGTCCGACAATGCGCCCATCGCTTCATACTCGGCATACACCTTTTTCTTTTCGGTGCGTGACCGTGCTTTGTTCCGTTCGTCAATTGTTTCGTGATACGCCTGCGCCCATGCGTCTATGTCGCTGCGTGTGAACGGGGCGGGGGCGTTTTGCAAATGAGCGACGAGCAAGTGTTGGCACACCAAATCAGGAAAACGCCGAATAGGGGACGTGGTGGTGGCGTAGGGCATATTGAGAGCGTAATGGCCGAACAGGGTCGCTTCGTACCGCGCTTTGTGAAACCACAAATGCAGGTTGTTGGCTAACAGATTGAGCAAGCGCGGCACATTGACGGCCGCTTCGTATTGCGACTGAATCGTTTGTCGTTCTTCTGGTGCGCTCTGTGTCACTTTATGGTTGCGATAGAGAAATAACAGATCGTTGCTGGCAGCGTATTGGGTCGTAAAGGTGTTGGTCGCAATCATCAGTTCCGCGATCAAAAAGTGGGCGGCATGGCTGCGGCCGTGCGTGATGATTTGCCCTTCCAATGAAGTGTACACACCGGTCTGAGCGTCGTAAAAAGCCAGCGCCCCTTGCTGCCGCCGCGCCGCATACAGCCGCTCGGCCACTTCGTACCCCAACTGCACCCAGCGGACGCTATCGTTGTACTCATCATACGAAATCCCTGCCTGTAGCGGGTCGATCCGGCCGGGATTCTTCACCAGCGTCGCGGCCACACCATAGCTCAATTTCCATATATTCTGAAACCGCCCCAACGCAATTGAACCATCTTGAATAATGCCATTTTGGTCGATGTGCATCGTGGTCAGCACCGCTTGTTTGGGCGCGTCGTCTGGCAAGAGGCTGAGGGTTTCATAAGTCAGCTTCTCTGGCAGCATCGTGTCCGAACCGGTTTTGTAATACACCGTTTCTGCCCGTGCGGCCGCTTGCTCAAAGAGACGGCCGCCCACAGGCACACTGTCCGCTACGAGCGCAATTGCCACCGTGACGACATAGCCGCCCTCACCATCGCGCTCGACGGCAAAGCCATCATCTAAATCGCGGGAAGTCGGGCTGTCGATTGTAATGCCGGGTTGGATAGCGGTCGGTGTCTGGCTCATAGCGACTATTATATGTCTATGTCATATTTCATGTAAGAAATGCTTGCTATCGAATACATTAGGATTACAACCAAACTGTGTACAATTCGTATAGCTGACAAATGATGCAATTTAATTCTCATTCCAAGAAACTATACTCTTACCACGTAGCAGGTCGTATTCACTTCTTTATGTGGATATCGATAGGGCCATCCTTAGTATCGATCAGTAGGCTTCTCAAGCGGAATGCGGATTGGTCATCTTACTTGCTGATATTAGCGATATATTTTTTGACATTATCGTTCCTAGCTGTACTAACGGCTCTATGGTATTGGAAGTGGCCGCCACGAGGTGGATCGATCACTCTGGAGGAGGATGCGATTTCTATCATCGATCAGCAAAAACCTGTATACATCAACTTTAGCGACATTTCTTCTGTTGTTGTCAAACGGTATCGTCTGTGGCCTGCAAACTATGTAAAAGTCAAACGCACAGATATGCGTTGGCCATTTAATACATACCGAATTAATGATTACTATGAGATTGATAGTCACAAGCTGGCTGACCAAATTTCCGTTCAAGTGAAATCAAATTTTGAGTAATCAATTCGACGACATCAGAGCGATTGGGGTTGATGATGGCGGGGAGTGTTTGAACAAGCAAACGGTAGTGTCGCAATCAGTCTGGCTCGTCACATAGACCTCATCATATTGTGTGTTGAGTGCGTATCACGCGCAATTTTTTATTCCTTTGAAATGTGCGGATAGGTGCGTAAAATAATATATGCCAGATCACATTTTCATCTCCCATGCAACCGCCGACGATGCGTTCGTTAAGATTTTTCGCCAGAAGCTGGAGGGCAATGGCTTTTCCACGTGGGTAGACTCCCGCGCCATGCGCCCCGGCAACGTGTTGGAAGACACGATCAACAAGGCGATTGACGAGGCGCGTGGATTTATGGTCGTTCTCAGCCCTCAAACCATCAACAGTTGGTGGGTGCGCAAAGAGGTGAAACGGGCGTTACAGGTGCAAGCGAACAATCCCGATTATGCCGTTATCCCTATTTTGCTTCCCGATGTCAAGCCAAGCGCGTTGGGCATTTGGTTTGGCGATAATGTGCCAGTCGCCATCATTGTTGAAACAGCCACGCAATTAGGTTTGGACGAAAAATGGGGCGATGTGTTGGCAGGGTTGGAGGATGCGTTGCCGGATGATGCGACACCGTATGAACCGATTGCACATGCGCCGCTTGATATGTTGCGTTTACGTCTGTTCAACCCAACGATGCACGTAGATGAAAAAGAGGGGACGCGCAGGGCTAGGGCGAACGCGCAGATTGTGTTTAAGTCGGCCGACCCCAACATCACCCAATCTGAAAGCGATCTGTTCACGTTCACCGCGCCTGTCGGTGTGATCGAGAAGGATGAGTTGCGCTGGTATTTGGAAGCGTATCCGCAATTTCTGTCGAAAATTGTGATCGATGACCGTGCGAAAAAGGTGGAGAGCAGTTTGTCAGTGTGGGGCAAGATGTTGTATGACGCGCTGTTCACCGATGAGACGGCAAAAGATGCGTTCAACGTATGGCAACATCGCAGTCAGAACGATTTGCGCTTTTCGGTTGAAGTGCGCCTCCCAAAAAGTGATGCCAAAACAGATGAGGAGACGAATAAGGCGACTGCCCATCTCCTGACGATCCCGTGGGAACTGCTTCACAATGAGGATGGCTTTTTGATTCATGGGAAGCAGACGGTGCGCGTTCGCCGCCACATTCCCGCCCCCAAAACGCGAGAACGGCAACAGGCGACATTACCGATTCGCATTTTGCTTGTCAGTCCGCGCCCAGAAGTGCGGGAAGATGGTACGGGGCGCATCGGGTACATCGACCACCGTGAGAGTGCGCGGCCGATGGTGGAGGCTGTCGAGGAGCTGGGGGCGTTGGCCGAGCTAACGCTGTTGCAACCGCCGACGTTTGGCGCGTTGGATGATGCGTTGCGGGAGGCGAGTGAAGCGGGTGCGCCGTACCATGTCGTGCATATCGACGGGCATGGGGTGTTCGACAAACGGGTGGGGCTGGGCGCACTCTGTTTTGAGGATGCGCGGGACGAGGCACAAATTATGAAGCGGCGGGTGGAGATGATCAGTGCGGACAAGTTGGCGGGGCGATTGCGCGGGTACGGTGTGCCGCTCGTCTTTTTGGATGCGTGTCAGACGGCGACGAGCGATGCGTTGCCCAATGCGTCGGTGGCGGCGCGGTTGCTGGAGCAGGGGGTGACATCGGTGGTGGCGATGAGCCATTCGGTGCTGGTGGAGACGGCGCGGCGGTTTGTGAAGCAATTTTATCAGACATTGGCGGCCGGGCAGACGGTGAGCGCGGCGATGGTGGCGGGGCAACGGGCGTTGAAAAATGATACGTTGCGCGGCAAAAAGCGGGGTGAAGACCTGCGCTTACACGATTGGTTTGTGCCTGTGTTGTATCAGGAGCAGACTGACCCCCATCTGTTTACGCAGATCGCGCCGGAACGGATCAAGCAGTTGGCACGGCAGGCACAGGAACGAGCGTTTGGCGATCTGCCTGCCACGCCTTCGCACACGTTTATTGGGCGCGGCCGGGAACTGCTTGCGCTCGAACGGTTGTTGATACAGAAGACACCGGCCAAGCTGTCATACATCGTCATTCGGGGGACGGGCGGTGCGGGGAAGACGACGATTGCGAGCGAACTGGCACGGTGGTTTGTGCGGAGCAAACGGTGTGAGCGAGTGGCGTTTGTCAGTTTGGAACAGCATACGAATGCAGACACCATTTTGTACCAGATCGGCAAGCAACTGCTGCCGGATGTGAACACAGTCACCCTCGAAGGGTTGCCAGCAGTCGAACGGGCGTTGCGGGACAGGGGGACGGTGATTGTGTTGGATAATGTGGAGACGGTGTTGGGGATGAAATCGTCTCCCCCCCCTGGCTCTTCTCGGATTCCCTCCCCTAGCCCCTCCCGGGGGGAGGGGG
>CALECP010000343.1 GCA_937949915.1 uncultured Anaerolineae bacterium | reverse complement strand
CGCTAAGACAAAAAAATAGCCTGAAATAACGTTCTGCTCTACCGCATATTCAAATAGTAGCATCCCCTCGTATGGGGCGGCCGACGACCCGATGACGGCCGCATTGGCTGTGCTAGACGGCGCGATTGCCCGCTTTCGGGGAAAACTGATCGGGATCACCGAAGCGCGTTATAATAGAGGTAGGATTGACGATGCAGACCGAGCCGCGCAATACCTCAGCTTTATCAACCAGCTTCGACTACGCCCTGCTGTGCAAGGGGTGACATTTTTTGTCGCGTCTGCCAGCAACCCGCAATTTGCGGATGAAACATAGGGCGGCCGAAGCCTTAGCCGCCTAATCGGTGAACGTGGGCCATAACGCAAAAGCGAACGGCCGCCAAGGAATGTAATTATGAACGATGTGGTTTATGTAACCGTAGAAGGGTTGCAAAAGTTAAAAGATGAATTTGAAGAACGCACCGAAGTGCGCCGCCATGAAATTGCAGACCGATTAGACAAAGCGATTCGCATGGGCGACTTGAAAGAGAACGCCGACTACCATGCTGCCAAAGAAGACCAAGCGTTCAACGAAGGGCGCGTCCAACAGTTGCAAGAAGCGATTCGGGGCGCACAAATCATCAGCGAGTCGGCCGCAACCGGGGTCATTCGCATCGGCAGCACCGTCACCATCGCCGAGGAAGGATTTGAGGACGAAGAAGAGGTGTATAAAATTGTAGGCGCACAAGAGGCTGATCCGATTGAAGGATTTATCTCGAATGAATCACCGATTGGGAAAGCGTTGATCGGCAACAAAGCTGGCGCGGTTGTATCGGCAAATACGCCTGGTGGCACGATGTCGTTCAAAATTATCAAGATCGCATAGGCGGTGAAAGGACGAGAGTACTTTGGGTTTAAACGCGATGTGTTCTGGGCGCAGGTCGGGGGCTGTGACCTGGTTGCATTGATGGCAGCGTTGGAAGATCGCCTGAGGTGTATCCAAATTCTGTGTAAGCCTCTTGTTTCGATCCGAAAATCACGTTGGAAAAATTTATCACTTGCAAACAGGTGACACAACTTTGAGACGCACCTATTAGGCTACGTTATTAGCAGAGGAGCAGATGCACAGGGCGGGGTATGAAGGCGCGGCCGTTATCCAGACGGCCGCACCTGTTGTTTTGATCAGAAATAATCAGACAGATTTTCGCCAATATAACGTCAAAGTCACGCCGATGAAGATAGCAATGACCGGCCGCCACATGGATGATTGTGCGGCCGCAACTATCTGCAAACCAACGCTCAAAGCGATAGGGGGTGCTTCTGAAATCGTCCCCCAGATGTAGTCGCCACCGTTGTCTCTGTATTCGGCACTGTACAAAAACCGTAAGACATGCCATCCCGCATTGAGCGTGACGGGCGTGGTTGTGGCGTTGGGCGCGTCGGCCGTCAATCCGAGATAGAGATCGCTATAGATGATATTGTCATCGGCCGGACGTGCCAGCTCTAAAATGATCAAGTTGAGATTGCCGTTCACATCGTTTGTCTTGCCTGTGGAGACGACATAATCCCCATCCTCTGGCACGAATAGGCTCACTTCATATTGACCGCGATTATCAGAGGCGTGATCGTCATTGTACCCAGCCAACCCGCCCACAATGTCGAAGCGGTTGTCGAGTGTGATCGCTTGTGGTGTGGCACTATCAGGGGCAAATTTCACAGTCAGATCATGGGCTTGTCCATCGAACATGACGCTATCAAGAAGAATAGAGGCGGTTGTGTCGGTGGCCGAGACAGACGTTTCTCCCAAAAACGCATCTGTCACGGCATCATACACAACCAGCTTTCCGGCCGTGCCAAAAGGCGTTTCAAATATGACATCTACATCATTATCGTCTGCAAGCATCCTGACTGTTGCGGCGACACCCTCATTTTGTGTGATGTCTGCAAGGAAAAGCGAAAGCCCGTTGGAATGGGACAAACAGAGGCTAAAAGAGCAACCGAGCATGGCACGGAACTGCCACGGCCGCCAGCCGGCCGATGAAAACGGCGTTTTGTATATCACCGAGGGTTGGTTTGGTACAGGCTGCACACTTCTCGTCAAATCAAACGTCAACACATACGCGATCTCGCCCAACATAGGTGGCGGTAATGTGACGGAGAGTTGTTGGTCAAAACTCTCTCCCGGTGCAACAGAACTACAATTTGTTAAGGGTGCTTCACCGGCCGATACCCACTTGAGAGAGTCACCATCCACACGCTGCCATGAATAACGCAGACTGACAGTATTGCAATCCCACACTGTCACCCCCGTATTCTGAATCGTCAGCGTCGCCATGCCCCCATCTCTTGGCCCCGTATTTGCTGCACGCAGAGACAACCCATCGAGACTATCATCCTGATACACAGCATCTGGCTCAATCACTGTTCCCCAATCGACATCCAAGATATTCCACCGATTATCCGGCGAGATCACATTGCCCCACCGATCCCTCGAATCAACCCCAGAGAAGTAATGGAATAGCATCTTGTCTGACTCTAACCATCTAACCGACCATGCTTCCTGTGAAAGATTGCTTTCAAAACCATCAAGTGCTGTTGTGCCAAATCCCCATCGACTTGCACCATCTTGACTCAACCCGCGTTGGTGTGAATAGCCTGCTGTATTTGGGGCAATTGAGGGAGGTATTCCCAGATCATTGCTAATTGGGTCTGATACTGATTGCAGGTAAGGGTGACGGATTCTATCATCATACATGGCTGGATCGGCGTTTGTAATAGACGTATTTTGAATGGTATTGAGGTAAGCATCTGCCGCATACTCTGTAAAAATGGGGTGCTCAGACCACAGTGGAAAATATTCTGTAACATCCCAATCTGTGCCTCGTGTTAGATACGCTCCCGATGCCAACGCAGCGCAGTAATTTTGTTGGATACCAACCGTATCCCCACACAGATTGTTGTGATCGACAGGTGTATGACCGCCAATTGAAGCAAATTTCGTAGGGAAGAACGCATGAAACGAAATCGAATTGTTGATCTGGACACCACTTTGCAGATAGTAGTGTGTATACGTGCGTGCTGCAATCGCCACAGCCTCCCTTGCAGTTTCATTGTAGAGAGCGCTGCCGACCTCTTGGGCTATCACATTGGGTAGATATTCGCCTTCAATGTCAAATTCTACCGGCTGCACATAATCCTCCTGCGAGATACTTGGGTGAACTTGGCAACCCGGATTAGGATTTCCATATCTACATAATTCATCATTCATACAATCGCCTGCCCCCGGAAAGGGTTCTGCAAAGGTAGCCACATTGCCATCTGCCTCCAGAGGACATAATCTCACAGAGATTGTTGTGTCTAGCTGAATCGCTTGAGCAGACGCTGGCATCGATGGCATTCCAAAACAGATGTACCAAACTGCACAAACAGCCATAAGTTTGAGTGTGTTATTCATGCGTCTCCTCCCTACTGATATTTTGCACTGCATAGCGAGCGGATATTTTTATTATCTTGGGTTTCGTAACATTGGAAGATAATTCCACTGTTGCCCATGCGCGTAAATGGAAAACCGAGACCATTATTTACATATTTGCTTGACGCTTTCCAATACGTGTGTGATTGAAAATCCACAAAATATAGTTGCGCGACATTGGGGCCGGGTAACCTATCCCAAATGCGAGTCAAAGCGATATGGGGATGGTTTGGTAGCCAATGTGCACTGAGAATATGCTGGGACGGAGAGGCTGACACAATGGGCATGATTTTGTTAGTTTGGTTTTCAATAAGAAAAGTTTGGCGAGACTGCGTTGTGGTGTCTAGATAAGAGGTAAAAAATAGATAATGTTCATCATCACTGAATGATGCACCGAAGATTTCGTCAATCGTACTGGGCAAACCCGTATTGATAGAAAGTTGACCGGGGTTATCCACACGCAAAACACAACTTTCACCAGAGCGCAGGTTATGCAGGGTTCGATAATGATGCCGTTCGCTATTTGAGCGCAGCCCATTGGGACTAAACACCCAATTACCGTCGGATGACCAAATGGCGTTATTGCCAACAGGCACATTTGAAATCAATGAAGGCGACGTTTCCAGTGTGGGGTCTACCAACAATTGATGCTCAGGAAATTCGCTCGGATTCAATCGCAGCGTGTTGTCAACGACTTGCAGGTCGAGATCATCGAAGGTCATATCCTCAAATAGCTGAATCAATTCATTGGGAGAATCGTTGTGAACGAAATAAAGTTCACCTCCATGTCCGGTAAAATAAAATCCATTTTGACTCTTAGACCACCTTAGATTGGAAAACCAACTGTTCTTTTCATAAAGTTTTGTCAACTCCTCTGTTTCCAAATCCAATGTAGCTACCCATATTTCTGGATGTGACTGAGCCCCAACAACCATGACCTCATTTTGAGAAATTGCCTGCACATCAAACGTGGCTAAATCCATAAGATATTCGCGCTCTTCCACAAATTGCAGTGCGCCATTTTCAACCAGTTGCAACTGAATAGGTTCACCCATCTCATAGGTGCAATCTTCCAAATGAAAGTTGGGTTGCGGCGCAATAATGGAGAATGATTTGATCGATGTGTCGATATTAATTTCTATGTTTTCTTCAATCGTTGAATTAGATAGCGTGTCATTAGGCGATGTATCTATAGTATTTGTTTCTAAGTCGGTTTCCGCTTGGGGTTCTATGTTGGTGTGGGCCGTACACCCCACTACTAACATAACAAACAGCAGACAACCAACAATCCATAAAGT
>CALECP010000342.1 GCA_937949915.1 uncultured Anaerolineae bacterium | reverse complement strand
GTTCGTCTTTCTATCGCCTGCCGATTTGCGTGAGCGGATCGACATACTCAAAGATCAGGGGTGAGCCACCCGCGCATCGTTTGTTGATTCGTGTAGCGAGAGGGGTTCACAAATGGGGTGATTTGTGTACAATGTTTATGTGAAGTGAAACGAGAAGGTTGGGGACACATATAAACAAGCCTACTCACAAAAAGTCAACTAAATAATATGCGGAGGGTCAATGCTATGGGGGCATTGCTGCAAAATACGGCCGATATAACAAAAGCTGCTGATGCCGTCGTCGAACTAGCGAAAGAGGGCATCACTTTAGCTATAGAAGTGACAAACAGTATGGTCAACTGGCCCTTGACGGGCGAACTGATCAGCTCAACCGAGCTTTATAATAGTGGCATTTATCACGTTGTCTTGTTGGGCGGATTTGCTTTTTTTGTCCTTAAAAATTTGAAAGCGTTGCAGGGTAGTTGGAAGTCATTTATGAATGACACCAATGTCGCCCCTTCGCTCGCCAGCACCAATGTTAAAAGTGGCTTGCACCATGCGTTGAATATGTTTATCTATTTACTGCGCTTGGCACTTTTCACTCCTTTTCTTATCTTATTGATCATCGCGTGGTCACGTTCTCCTGTGCTGGATACTGAGGGCTATACCGTTTACGGGGTGGTGGGTACAGTCACTCCGGCCGTACCCAGCACACTCCCGCCATCGCTTACGCCCATCGGTGCAACGGCGACCCCGCCTCCGCCTACCTCTACGCCCCGGCCGACCGCCACCGCGCCCACTCCAACACCTGTCCCAACACAAACGCCCACGCCCCATCACCCCCATCCCGCCCCGACCGCCACCATCTGTTTTGTGCCGCACAATCATTCTTATTTATCGTTAAGTCGATCTTTTTCCAAAAATTGAGTACGCTTACCGCTATGAGTACCCAACCAACAGGCATCAAAGCAGACCGCACCGCTCGCACCATCGCCATCACATGGCAAGACGCACAGACATCGACCTTCAGCTTCGACGGCTTGCGCCTCGCTTGCCCCTGTGTCGAATGCAAAGGCGGTCACGCCCACATGGGCAAAATCACCGCGCCAGAACGGGTGCGCGACGCGCCCGCTACCGATCTGGGACTCGACGCATTGCAATCGGTTGGCGCGTATGCGATCCAGCCGCAATGGAGCGACGGGCATAACACCGGTATCTATTCATTTACACTGTTACGTGCTTTATCTGGTTTTGCTGCGTAATTGCTGCTGTAATTGCTATTGAAGCGCCACCAGCGCCACCGCCATCACATCGGCGATATTGCGGCAAGGAATAATCTCGATTCCTTTTGGGGGCGATTTGAGCCGCTTCCCTTGCAAACGCGGCACGACACACCGCTTGAAGCCTAATTTTGCCGCTTCTTTGAGTCGCATTTCTAGCTGGCTGACAGCGCGAAGTTCCCCGCTTAACCCCAACTCACCCACAAACGCCATGTCGGCATGAATCGGCCGATCTTTCGAGCTACTGACAATTGCAATCGCTAACGCCACATCAGAGGCTGGTTCATTGATGTTGAGACCGCCGATCACATTGGCAAATATATCTTTGTCGAACAGCTTGATCCGGGCGCGTTTTGATAGCACGGCCGACACCAACAGCAACCGATTGTGATCCACGCCATTCGCTGTCCGACGCGGGTTGGCAAAAGCGGTCGAACTGGTGAGGGCTTGAATTTCGATCAAGATCGGCCGTGTCCCCTCCAGCGTCACCGCGATGGCCGAACCGGGCGCATTCGCTTGCCGCTCTGCCAAAAACGCCTCAGATGGATTGGTCACTTGGGTCATTCCGGCCGCCTCCATCTCAAATACGCCCACCTCGCTCGTTGCCCCAAACCGATTTTTGACACTGCGTAACAGGCGAAAACGGTGAAATTGATCCCCTTCCAAGTACAGCACCGTATCGACGATATGCTCCAGCACACGCGGCCCCGCAATCGTCCCCGTTTTGGTCACATGCCCGACCAGAAAGACAGTAATGCCACTTGATTTTGCCAACTCCTGAAACACGGCCGCACTGTGCCGTACCTGACTGACACTCCCCGCGGCCGAACTACTCTCCTGCACCACACACGTCTGAATCGAATCGACGATTACAAAGATCGGCTTGATATCCTGAATATGTTTGAGCATCACATTGACGCTCGTTTCGGTCACGAGAAACAGCTCTTTCTCGGCCACACCGAGCCGATTGGCGCGTAGCTTGATCTGCTGCAAACTTTCCTCGCCAGAAATATACAGAACTTGCCCATGATGTTTTGCCATCATCGCCGCCACATCGAGCAACAGAGTCGATTTACCGAGGCCCGGATCGCCGCCCAACAAGACAAGTGAGCCGGGGACAACACCGCCGCCCAGCACCCGCGAAAATTCGCCCAATGGCAGTTGCAGCCGGGTTGTATTATCTGCTTGTACATCGGTGATGCGCTGGGGAGTGCTGTTAAAAACGCTGGGCGGCCGTTTCGCTGCTTTGCCAGCGACCGCGCTCACTTCTGGTTCGATGACCTGCTCTTCCATCGTCCCAAACTCACTACATTTTGGGCATTTCCCCATGTAGGTCGGCATGATGCGGCCGCAATTATTACAAACGAAACGTGATCTTGCTTTTGCCATCTGTCTATTTTATCGCACGGTTGTGCTATGCGCTATCTTGATGACAAGCAGCGCACGGTATTTCAGTTTTCAGTCAATCAGTTGGTCAGTTTCGCTTTTAGCACCTGCATGTTGTCTGTTCGCCGATTAAGAACGGAAGAAAAAACGATCACGATTCTTAATTTTTTTCGATCATTGTCTCAAGTGCAAGACCGTCTAATGTAATGCGTAGCTGGTTGAGAATATCACGGCCGAGAATGATCTCATCACCTTCTGGCATAGCGATTACATCAATCGGAAATGGTTGTTCTGCAATAGTGATCAGCACACGAAACAGTTCAAAATTTTGAGCTTGTCCATACACGCCACGCATTCGCACCATATCTACATAACGCGCACCGATGCGCTGCAAGATGCTGCTTGGAAACATGGTGTTGTCTGCGCCAGAATCAACCAACGCGATCAACCGTTCGCTTCTCGCTACATTTGAATGACCAACCGCCTCAATTTCAATGATGGGAGCAGACGGTGTGTATTGTTTGCTGTAACTGAAAGAAAGCTGTTTCATGCCCGCACCAAACGATTTGATCGAAAATGCAAAATGCGCTCTGGCTCTTCTTCTACTTGCCGAATCAGCACCACATCATCAGGATACTGTTGATTGATACGCGCCATCAAAGCGGTGATGTTATCGGAGCTATCGACTAACATACCATTGAAAATAGCGACATGCTGCCCCAAATATGTTTTCACAAGCTCAGGATGGAGGCGGTGGTAAGCGTCTATCTCTTGCGCCATCAAAGCACGGTCATTTTGAGACGGGTATACATTGAGTTGTGCTAGAATCGCGTCTTTGGCAAATTGCTCAACTGTTTGCTGCTGGCTATCAGCCCTTTGTGCAATCTGTTCTATTGTATGCTTTGGCAGGTCGATTGTGATTTGCATGATTACATTATACGGGACAGATCGCTCTATTCAACAATAAATAAAAAAGCTGCCAACTGAAATCGTTGGCAGCTTTTGCTTTAAGAAGGGGAATCAGTCGTGTTTACTGGCAGAACCAATTGACTGGCCGTATCCAGCTTACGATTTCTGGGAGGGCGAGAAGCGGCCGATTGAACACGCCACAAGCTGCGTCACCTAGCGACGGCATCCAGCCATCGGTGCTGACGGAATATGATGAACCAGTTCCCACCGTCACGTTGATCACCGCAACCGAATCATGGCGGTCATATTTAGCTGTCAGGCGCAATGTATACTGCCCTTTGTCGAGGCCGCTCACATCCCATTTTGCCAAATCGCCGGTGGCCGCTTCTGTGCTTTCATGGATCAGCGTGAAGTTGTCCGTTGCATTTGCCCCGGCCGCATATTCCAGTGCGTAGCTTTGCAGTTTGGCTGCGTTTGTACCTGCTGGCTGCGGGACAGCCCCGGTGATAGTCGCCGTTTTGCCCCGGATCGCTTGTCCGGCCGATGGGGATGAAATCACCACATTGGTCATCGTTACCAGATTGCGGTCTTCGCTCACATTGCCTGCTTTGTCGTGCGTCAGCAAACGCAATGTGTATGTGCCATTGGGGACATTCGCTGTGTCCCATGTGGCTAAAATATCATCTTCGACGGCCGCCTGTGCCAGCGCAATTGTGGCAAATTCATGCTCGCCCGGTTGTTCGCCCGGTGCAACTTGCAGTTCATAGAAATCGAGATCGTCTGCACTGGCAGACCCTACGATGTCGATGCTGCCTTCTGATTCGACACAGTTGCGCGGCTCGGTGATCAACGCCACGGCCGGAGCTACATTGCCAAAGTTGACCGCTTCGGCCGCACTGATCAGCCCGTGTCCACTATCGGTGTCAAAACCGGGTGAACCGAGATCATCGGCCGACTGGCGGATTACTTGGCGAATTTGTTCTGGCGACCAATCTGGATGCTGCGATTTGATCAAAGCTGCCAAACCAGAGACGTGCGGGGTTGCCATCGACGTACCATTAAAGACGAGATACTTTTCGCCATCGCCGCCTGTGATAAATTCACGGCCGCTCTTTTCCCAATTCACCTGGTTCGACCCAGTGGACAGGATGCCATCGGCCGGGGTGCTGGCACTGTTGTTGCCGCCCGGTGCGCCCACGTCGATTTTGACACCGCGATTAGAGAAGCCAGAACGACGGCCGTTGTTCGCAAACGACGACACCGCCATCCCCGTTTCTACATTGGCCGGGGTATGTTCACACGCTTCTTCGCCAGAGCTATTGCCAGCGGCCGAAATGACCAACACGCCACGCTCATGTGCGTAATCAATCGCATCGGCAAACGCCTGTGAATAACGACGGCCGCCCCAACTGTTGTTGATGATGTCCGCGCCCGAATCGGCCGCATAGATCAACGCTTTTTGCAGATCGTCCGATTGACCGCCACCCGTCGCACCGAGAGCGCGAACAGGCAAAATCTGGGCTTTTGGCGCAAGTCCGACCACACCATGTTGGTTGTCGCCCACGGCCGCAATCGTGCCAGCCACGTGTGTACCGTGTCCGTTCGGGTCATCCGGCAAATTATCATTGTCCGCGAAATCCCAGCCGCTCACATCGTCGATATATCCATTTTTGTCATCGTCGATACCGTTGTTGGGAATCTCATTTGAGTTGACATAGATGTTCGCTTTTAGCTCTGAATGGGTCGCATCCACGCCTGAATCGATCACCGCTACGACAACGCCTTCGCCCTGTGTTACGTCCCATGCAGACTCTGCGCCTACTTGGTACATGCCCCACAAATGGTCTGCGCTGAAAAATTCATCATTAGGAGTGTAATACGCCTCGACCAAGAAGTTGGGTTCAGCATATTCGACAAACGGATTGCGCTCGAACGCCGCCACGGCCGCCAATACATCGCCCGTAATGTTCAATTGGAAGATGTGGTCAACGCGGGGAATGTCGCTATCTACGCGCCCCCACGCTATCAGTGAATGGATCAACTCGTCTTGCGAATCGGGCGCGATGGGAAGCATACTGCTAACGCCAAACTGCGTATTGAGTGTGGATAGCGATTGTGGAAAGGCGAACTCGGCCGCATTTTGCAACTGTCGCAACTGATCCCCAAACGCTGGCTTGAATTTTACGATCACAGTGGTGGGATCATAATCTATCGGCACGGCCGAAGTTGGCGTAGTGACTGTTTGTTGCCCTACATCGGCACGACGGCCGACCCACATGAACAATGTGATGACAAAGATAGCTATGAGCAAACGAGGAGTAGATTTTGACATATTGACCTCTTTACGAACAAGACTTACACAACGGGCGTAAGCTCCAATGAAGTAAAACGCAAGCGAACCCCAATGCGACCCGCCTATATATGATAGATAGTATCATATTGACGGGTGCATTTCTAGGGGGCAGTTTGCTTGCTGAGGTGTTACTTATTGTGCGGTTGACGGCGGGAAAGCGGGAAAGAATGAAGACCAGCCCCGATGAGAGCGTGATGCGTAATATGAGCGTCGGCCAAGCATAATTTGTACAGTTTTTGTGGTGTGATCGTGGTCTCGATAAAACGAAATGGTGTCGCTATACGGCATCAACAACTGTTTCCGCAACAATAGGCAGGTAGATGGCAAAAGTTGTCCCCTGACCCACTATCGACTGAATGCTGATCGTGCCGTCATGCTTTTCGATAACAGTTGGTGTCGAGGCCAACCCCAGACCACGCTTCGTTGTATCTGATTGCTCTTTGGTAGAGAAATAAGGATCGAAGATGCGTTTCAGCGTGTCGCGGGTCATGCCAATCCCATTATCAGCAAAGGTGATACGCGCATAGCGGCCGCTTGTCGGCAATGGGTTGGTCAGATAGTGATCGGTTACAGTTTCGGCCGCTATATCTACCGTCGTTGCCGCAATCGTCAGCGTTCCCCCTTTCGTTGCCATCGCTTGCCCCGCATTCATCATCATATTGATAAACGTCTGCTTGAGCAGCCCCGGCTCGGCCGAAATCATAATCGTTTCATCAGCCGCCACCTGATTATTGACGATCACCCAGATCGGCAAACTACTCCGAATCATATCAATCGACTTTTGCAGCAGTTGGTTCACATCATGCAATGTCGGTTCAACCGCATCATTATCCACATACGCTATTAACTCACGAATGAAAACCCCCATTTCTTGCGCCGACTTTTGCATGATCGCTACCTGTTTATAGGCAGGAGACGCTTCATCTAAATACTCCAGAGCTATGTCGCTCCGCAACGATGTACCCGCTAACACATTGCGATAATCATGTGCCAGCCCACGCGCCAGCATCCCCACGCTTTCCAGCCGTTTCGCTTGTGCTGCTTGCACTTCCCGCCGCGCTAACGAAGTAATGTCACGCACCATCACGAGGACGTGTTGTTTATCCGATGGCACGATCCGCACTTCGTACACTTGTTCCCGGCCGTCTATCTGGTGTGTGTAAGTTTTTTCAACTGATTTATTTGTTTTGCTGGCGTGGCGAATGGTGGCAAGTACATTTAACACATCATCATCAGTTAAGAAGTTATGCCATATAAAATCAGTCTCATCCGTTTCTGGAAAAGCCTCCCAGCGTTGCGACGGTGGCTTGTATTGCACGACATCACCTTGCTGGTCAAGACGAAAAAACACATCGGGAATCGACTGGAGCAATAGCGTATTTGCCAATCGACTGCGTTCTAGGTCATTGTTCATATCTTGTAGCTCGGCCGTGCGTTCTTCCAGAGAACGCGCATACGAAAACACCTCTCGATTACTCTCTTCCAGCCAATCAACCGCATACCGTAGCAGCAGCGTTGTGCTAGTAATCGCGGTCATAACCGTGGCGTATCCTGCGAAATTGGTAGAGGTATTCCCATTGTTTTTTTCTACAATATAGACGGCCGTCACCACCACCAGCGATAAAACACCGAACGTCGTTACCCCCCGTGCGCCCAGCAAAAACGCCCCCAGCGCAATCACCAAATACAACGCGCCCACGTCAATCGACTGAATCGTTCCATCTTGCCAAATCGTATAGGTCAATGCGATCAAGATCAGCGATGGAATCAAAATGCGGACAGGCATACTGACACCACGTCGCACCAACCATAACATGCCCACACACAACACAGAAAACACCAAGCTGATGCCAGCCCCGGCCGTCACTCGTCCCTGCACGACACCATTCATGCCCAATAAAAAAGAGACAGCAAAAAGGAGGAGCAACACAACTTGCAGAAGATTGGCGATCCGTCTTTGATGACGTACTGTAAGATTAATTGTTTGATGACCTGACATGA
>CALECP010000341.1 GCA_937949915.1 uncultured Anaerolineae bacterium | reverse complement strand
CCGCTCGCACGTTTGGCACACCATGCCAATATCAACGCCCAAACGGTCTATTTTCCACGTAAACCCTCCGCAAGGGTGCTGTTTTCTCAACTGAACAATGTCACCTAACGCGACCTCGTGTATGATCATAGACACGATTATATCAGTTGGGCGGCCGAATGTTGAACGGTCGCCCGACAATGTACAGTTTTTCAGTGTTGTTGATTTACTGAACGATCAAACGGACAGTTACCTATGAAAAAATTTACGCAACCCCCTTACATTCATATCTACGACTTTGTGGTGGCTCTCATTATCGTGGCGTGCGGCCTATACGCGCTGTACCTCATGTTTACCAGCCCCTACGAAGGCGGCATGTTTCGCACGGCCGTGCGCCCCATCGCCCTCGGTATCATTTCGGTGCTGTTTGGTATTTATCATTTTCGCTTCGCATGGCAACACTATAAAGCAAACAAATAAGATAGGTCTTACGCAGTTACGTGTTTTTGCTCTGTAGGGACATGGTGAGCCATGTCCAATACATACCAAGCCAAGCGTTTTACGCGCTACCGCTCCGGTTGAAACTGGCTGCTACGCCGACTGAAACCCGTTTGAAACGGGTTTTTTGCAGCGCCGTCAGGCGCACTGACAGCCCGTGTGTTTCAACACCGGGCGAGACCGGTGCAATAAATCGCCGATGATGTGCAGATTTGACCGATTTTCGCCTTAGCTTGAGATAGATACCAATGGGACACGATTCATCGTGTCCCTACTATTAACGTAGAAGTGTCCGGCGTGATTACGCCGGAACAGCTACTTTGTCCCGCACAAATACAATTTTGTCGTCTTCTACATCGATCACGATATGATCGCCTTTCTCGACCTCGCCTTTGAGCAATTTGACCGATAGGGGGCTTTCGATATGACGCTGCAACGCTCTGCGTAACGGCCGCGCACCAAAATCTTTGTCATACCCTTCTGCGCCTAGCCAATTTTTGGCCGCTTGCGTCAATTCAATCGTCAATTCAGCTTCAGCCAAACGCTTCCGTATTTCGCCCATCTGCAAATCGACAATCTCGACCACTTGCTCTTGTGTCAGTTGCTCGAAAATGATGATCTCATCGACGCGATTGACAAATTCCGGCCGGAACGTCTTCTTCAGCGCATCTTCGATCTGCTTGTGCGAACGTGCCTCATCACCATCACGCATCCCTGCAAAGCCAAGCGCACCGGCGCTACGCACAAACGATGTGCCGACGTTACTCGTCATCACGATCACCGTATTGCGGAAGTTAACGGTGCGCCCTTGTCCGTCTGTGAGACGGCCGTCATCCATAATTTGCAGCAACGAGTTCCATACGTCAGGATGCGCTTTTTCGATTTCGTCGAACAGCACCACGCTATACGGCTTGCGGCGAATTTGCTCCGTTAGTTGACCACCCTGGTCATAGCCCACGTAGCCCGGAGGCGCACCAAACAAGCGGCTGACGGTATGTTGTTCGCGGTATTCGCTCATGTCGATACGGATCAATGAATCCTCATCGTCGAACAAAAATTCAGCCAGTGCTTTCGCCAATTCCGTCTTGCCGACACCACTGCTGCCGAGGAACATGAACGCCCCAATCGGCCGTTTCGGGTCACTCAAACCAGAGCGGCTGCGGCGAATTGCGTCCGACATCGCCGTGATCGCTTTCTCTTGCCCAATGATGCGCTCGTGCAAACGATCTTCCATGTTGAGCAACTTCTCTGCTTCTGTTTCTTTCATCTGCTGCACAGGTACACCCGTCCACGCAGACACCACAGAAGCGATGTCATCATAATCGACCACTTCATCCAGCCCTTTCTCACCCTGCCACGCTTCAAATTTTTCTGTGAAGGCGGTCTCAAGGCGAATACGCTCCGCTTTGGATCGGGCGGCACGTTCATAATCGCGCACTGTGCTGGCTTCTTCCTCTTCCATCTTGATCTTATCGACCTGATTTTTCAGTTCTTTCAGTTCAGGCGGGAAGGTGTGGAGGGCGACGCGCAACTTGGCGGCCGCTTCGTCCATTAGGTCAATCGCCTTGTCAGGCAAAAAGCGATCTTGTACATAGCGGTGCGATAATTTCGCTGCCCCTTCGAGCGCGGCCGGGGCATACGTGATGCCATGATGTGCTTCGTAGCGTGGGGCCAATCCTTTGAGCATCAAAATCGTATCTTCGACGTTTGGTTCGTCCACCATCACAGGCGCAAAACGGCGCTCTAGTGCTTTATCAGCCTCAATGTATTTGCGGTATTCGTCCAATGTGGTCGCGCCTACCGCTTGCAGTTCGCCCCGCGAGAGAGCGGGCTTCATCATGTTGCTGGCATCCATCGCACCTTGCGCTGCACCAGCCCCGACAACGGTATGCAATTCGTCGATGAACAAGATGATCTCACCTTGCGCTTCCCGAATTTCCTCCATCGCTGCTTTGAGCCGTTCTTCAAATTCGCCCCGGAAGCGACTGCCTGCGATCATCGCGCCCAAATCGAGCGAGACAACGCGCTTATTGAGCAGATTCTCTGGCACGTCGTTATCGACGATTTTTTGCGCCAGCCCTTCGACAATCGCCGTTTTACCGACACCGGCTTCACCGATTAGCACCGGGTTGTTCTTGCTGCGTCGGGTCAATACTTGGATGACGCGCAATATCTCGTCTTCCCGGCCGATCACCGGGTCGATCTTGCCGTCACGCGCCATCTGCGTCAGGTCACGGGTAAATTTGTCGAGGGTGCGGTAGCGGCTTTCCGCTTGCTTGCTATCAACCTTTTTGCCACCGCGTACTTGCTGTATGCCTTCTAGCATACGCTCGCGGGTGATGCCATTCTCTTTGAAAATTTTGGAGGTCGAGGTGTTGCGCTCGGCCAACATCGCCAAAAAGATATGCTCGGTCGAAATGTATTCGTCTTTCAGGTTATTCGCTTCACGCTGTGCTAGCTCTAGCACGGTGCGAATGCGTGGTGTGTAAAATATCTGTCCCACCCCGCCACTGTAGGCGGACGGCCGACTGCTGCCTTTTAATTCGCGGTCAACTCGTTCGCGCATCGCGTTGAGGTCAACATTGAGCAATTCAAGAATCTGAGGCACAGCCCCATCATTTTGCTCCAGAAGAGCCAGCAAAAGATGCTCTGTATCAACTTGTGTATGCTTAAATCGCTGCACAATTTCATAGGCACGGGCGGCCGCATCTTGCGCTCGTTCTGTAAATCGATCAAATCTCATCGTCTCATTTCCTTTCGTCTTTGCGAGCCGCTCAGTGGCTCTTCTTGTCTACATATTACGGTGGTAAACAGTCGTAATATGAAAATAGTTGTGTTTTCTTTATCCAGTTAGCAGTATAGAGTGAAAGAGTTTGACGGAAGTAAGAATGCGCGGGGGGAATGTATGAATTGCGAATGAGGGGCGCGTCTAAAAGTTGTGTAGGCACTGTGGGAGCGGCGGAGCTTATCCAGTGTGTTTTTCGGATCAAAACAGATTTCATGAAAGCCGATTGAAAACACAAATTATCATCTGGAATTGGTCTCAATTTTTGACATCGTTTCAATCAAAACTAAATTTTGTGCCAAAAATTGCTTGTAAAAGGCGAAAATTGAGCGTTTTTATTAATTGGCAAAAGTGCGAAAATCAAGTGCGGAATGTGGGTCATATCGATTTCTCCTGAGAATTTCGGCCGAATGAACGTCCCCCGTCGCAGGCAGTGTGTCATTCTTCCGTTTTGCAGTTTTTCTTGAAGTAAACGAGTCGTCGATCAGAGTAAATTTAGAACGATATATATTGCCCCACAAACCGCCGCACCATAGATCAACCCATTCGATAATCCTCCCGAAAATTGATAATGAGGAGCTTTTCGCAATAACCAATGTAAGCCTGCATGAATGATGCAAAATGTTGAGAGTGTCACGCGGAATAATCCTACATCAACCCATGCAAAAAACAGTGCATAGATCGGTATATGCAGAGCGGTAAACCACCAAAATCCTGCCTCATCATCGAGCTTTTTGAGAATGGGGAGCAATCGCCACTCTTGTCTTTTGACAGCATCGATCTCGTGTGTGGCTAACAACGCTAGCGCCACATAGAAACTTACTGAGTTCAAATCAATCATGATTGTAGTATAGCAATATATCGGGTCAGGATTCGGCCGACATCAAGTGACCAATTGATCACCTATCTGCTTACGTGCTACTTTCTGGGCTTTTTCTCTGCGCGTTGGTTTGCATCTTCCAGTACGGATAACAGTTTAGACTTCGGCCGAACGTCCCTCTAACAGATCAAGCTGATCATTGAGTTGGCCGATCTTGTCAGTCCGGCCGTCCCGGACATCCTGCGCGAGCATTTCGGCCGAATCAAGCGTCTTGCTCACATTGTACATTGTGGTTGATAGTCGGTCTGCCGCACGCCCCACCACATTAAAAACCGTAAGCATCGGCCGACACCATTCCAACAAAGGGACGGCCGAATGCAAAAACAGCCGCGCTCGGATACACTCACCATCCACATATACAAAAAAGTCCCGAAAAATGCTTCGAAGCAACTAAAGACGATTAGTGAGGGTATATCTATCCCATAATATGACCGATTTTCACTCAACTAAGTGGAGTATTCCCCGATCTGTTTTCGGTCGATTTTTCTTGCTCGTCTTAGTTGTACACGACTTTCTGAGACTTTCCTAGTATAGTGTGATTAGGTATGTAAATTGGCAATTGCCAGTAATTAGTTTTGTTACAATGATTTAAATATGAGCAACAATAGAGACGATTCAAAAGACATTTTTGTAGCTAATAAAAGCTATCCAGACGCAGCAAGGGATTTTACAATGGTTACCAAACCCTTGAACAAATTAAAGACCATTGTCTAGTAATTTTAGATACAAATGCTTTGTTAGTTCCTTACAAGGTTAGTAAAAATAGTCTTTCTCAGATTGAAGACACATATAAATTACTTGCAGAAGAAAATCGTCTCGTCATTCCAGGGCAAGTAGCACGTGAGTTTGCTAATAATCGACCTTTCAAGCTCGGTGAAATTCATCAAGCATTGAGTATCAAGAGAAGTGTCAAGCAATTGACGATAAATCAGTATCCACTGCTTGAGGAAGTGCCAGGATACTCAGAATTTCAAAGGCTTGAAAAGGAAATCAACAAATTGATCGCTGATTACAGAAAAGTGATCAAAGATATAACCAGTCACATGATAGATTGGAATTGGACTGATCCCATTAGTAGACTGTACAGTAATATTTTTCCACCGCTTGTTGTAGATATAGCATTAGACGAGAAGGATGTTCGTACCCAGCTAGAATACCAAGTGACCAACAAAATTCCACCGGGATATAAAGATGCTTCCAAGCCCGATAAAGGTGTAGGCGATTATCTAATTTGGCAGGTGGTTTTAAAGGTGGCTGAGGAGCGAAAGTGTCCAATTGTTTTCGTATCAAGCGATTCAAAGGCAGATTGGTTTTATCGTTCCGACAAACAGCGTCTTTATCCACGGTTTGAGTTGGTTGATCAAATTCGACGCAAGACTGAGGGAAAGAGCTTTCACATTATACAGTTCTCAGATTTTTTGGAATTGTTTGATGCTACGGCTGATACCGTTTCTGAAATTCGTAATGAAGAGGTCAAAATTGATCTTGCAAATATGAATCGACATGCTCAAGTAGCTTCGAAAAATCATTTAGTAGAAGATGCTGTTGCTCAAATTATTAATGAAAAATTGACACCTGAAGCTAGAGCTATTCTGCGACAAATCGCAGATGGTAATCTTCATCTTACACTCCAACAGTACAACGCAATAAACAAAACAGAACTCTCTGTGTTTTTTCGAGAACTTACCGATGAAAACTTAATAACGCCACTCCAATCAGCACAGAAGGAGCGCGTATATTGGTTGTCCCCGATAATAAAATCCGCAATTAAAGATGTACTTAGCACTTCGCAGGATGATGAGTCTGTAATAATTTTGGTACGTGAAATACTTGAAAATATTGGGTATCACAACCGTCGTTGAGAAAAACCCTGTAAGGATCAAGGCTTTACATTTC
>CALECP010000340.1 GCA_937949915.1 uncultured Anaerolineae bacterium | reverse complement strand
CACATTCGACCCGCCCCACTTTGGACATTTGCTGCTGGCACAGACAGCACAAGCACAACTGGCACTCGATCAGGTTTTGTGGCTGCCAGTGGGCGATCCGACACATAAAGCACGGCCGGACTTGAGCGCAGCACACCATCGGGCGGCAATGGTGGCAATGCTGATCGACGAGCGGCCGTCCTTTGCGCTCGACATGACTGATGTAGAGCGTGATCCACCCCATTACACCGCCACCCTACTCCCTCTGATTCGTGAAAAACGGCCGCATGATCAATTGTGGTTGCTGATCGGTGGCGACTCACTACGCGACTTTCACAAATGGTCACGGCCGGAGCTGATTTTGTCCTATTGTCGTTTGGGTGTGCTGCAACGGCCGGGAGCGACGATAGCGTGGGACGCGCTGACGCACATTCCCCAACTACGCGAAAAAGTCGATATTTTACAGCACGACGGTATGCCTGTTTCATCCACAAAGTTACGCGCATGGTCACGATCTGGGCAAGCACACAACCACACATCGGCCGCGATTCAACAATATATTCAATTCAACGATCTATACGAAATATAGCGATTACACGCTCAATAATCCTAATCGTGTCGCCTTGACGGCCGCTTCTGTGCGGCTTTGTGCGCCCAGCTTGGTCAGGAGGGCATTGACATGAAATTTGACGGTGTGATCACTGATCGTCAATTGATACGCAATGGCGCGATTGGTCAGCCCTCGTGCCAGCAAGGTCAACACTTCTTGTTCGCGGGGGGTCAATGGTTCGATGTCGTCTTGTGCGCTGTAGTCGGTGGTTATGGGCGCGGCCGGGAGATAGTCGGCCGAGAACACGATCAACCCATTGTAAACAGCCTGAATCGTAGCGAGTAATTGTTCGGCCGTGCCATTACGCACAACCACCCCCGTTGCCCCTGCCAGCCAGCCAGCACGCGCTCCCTCATCGTCAGCCACCAGCGCGATCACAGGCACGGCCGCTTCCCGCAAGTCGGGCAGCGTCGCGTCGCTCTGCCAGCCGAGATCATACAGCATCACATCCGGCTGGTAGATGGCAAGTGCGTCGTGCCAGCTATCGCCGTCAATCGCGCCGATGACGCGGCAATCTGGCTCGTCGGCCAACATCATTTGCAGCCCAGCCCGGGCGAGCGGATCGGCCGAGACTAACACAATTTCCAATGGTTGCATGGAGGCAGGATAGCGCGGTTTTGTTAGAAAAAGGGGGTATATGGCAAAGAAAAAGCCGCGTGATGCGGCTTGTGTGGGCGATGAGGAACTCGAATCCCCGACCTCTACAATGTCAATGTAGCGCTCTAACCAACTGAGCTAAACGCCCGTAGGGGATTCAAATTATACAGATTTGGCGGTGCATAGCAAATTATGCGTATTTTGGTTGGTTTGCAAGGGGGTTGACGCATCATCAACGAGCAGACCATGCTACACTATCTGCCTATGTTGATCGATACACATTGCCATCTTGATTTTAAGCAATTTCACAGTGACCGTGATGAGATGATCGCACGGGCGCGGGCGGCCGGGGTGACAGAGATGATCATTCCGGCCGTCAGTTTAGATAATTGCGCGGCCGTTCTCGCCCTTACCAAACAGTACACGGGTCTTTATTGCGCTGTCGGGGTGCATCCCAATAGCACGGCCGACTGGCAACCCGCGCATATCGACATTTTGCGTGACTATGCCCAACACCCAAACGTCGTCGCCATCGGCGAAATTGGTGTCGATTATCATTGGGATAAATCACCCAAAACGATGCAGCACCAAGCGTTTGCGGCCCAGATGCAGTTGGCCCACGAACTCGATTTGCCGATTATCGTTCACAATCGGGAAGCAAGTGTCGATTGTCTGCGCTTGATGCAAGCGTCGCCATTGGCAGGCAAAGATCGGCCGGGCGTGATGCACAGCTTTGGGGCAGATGAGGAGACGGCCGTGCAGGCGATTGCACTCGGTTTCTATCTTGGTTTTACGGGGCCAATCACCTACAAAAAAGCAACGCAAACACGCGCCATTGCCCAAAACATGCCATTGGATCGCATCTTGATCGAAACAGACGCGCCGTATCTCTCGCCTGTTCCATATCGCGGCAAACGCAACGAGCCAGCGTATGTGGTGCGCGTCGCGGAACAGTTAGCCAACCTGCACCAGATAGATGTGACAGAGATCGGCCGTATCACCACAAGAAATGCGCGTACTTTATTCAAACTTATAGAAGGTCGTTGAACCAACCTTGACCGCGACAAGTCGGTTTTCCGCATCAAACGTCTGCTGATACAGCTTTGTTGTGTCGTTCTCGGCCGTTTAAGACTACTTGTGTTACAAAAGCAGAACTACCTATCTACAGAAATCACAAGCAAATTCTCCCACATTTCTTTAGCTTGTTTCTCATTCATTACACTCCCCTTCGTGATCGAGAGTTCTTTGCCTACAGCAATTATATGCTGATAAAGTTGATGAGAAATAGGGTTTTTGGTATCGAGTATTAACTCACCGAATTTGCCCCTATGGGCGA
>CALECP010000339.1 GCA_937949915.1 uncultured Anaerolineae bacterium | reverse complement strand
GCCAGCACAGCCCCCGCCACCAACCCCAAATCAGTCGTCACCAGCCTAGTATGCGCCAGCACATTCGGATCAAACGCCACCACCACCAAAGCCATCCATCCCGCCCGCGACCGCCTCGCCACATCCCGCGCAAACCGCGCCACCACACACGCCATCACCATCCCCAGCCACACCGACGGCAACCGCCCCAAAAACATCACCCGCTCCACATCATTCCCAATCTCCCACATAAACAACTCGGCCGGACGATGAAACGACGTACCTTGCCAACTCGCATCATCCACCGGCAACCGCACCTCATCATCCAGCCACAACAACCCCGCATTCAAAATTCCCAACCCCGCCGGATGTCCCACCCGCATCCACCGATTCTCCCCCCGCACATACCCCAACCCCCGCACCAAAAAACCTTGCTCATCAAACGTCGGCGACTTCAACATCATGCTATGCACCGCCAACCCAAACATCACCAACAAAACCAACGCCCCAAAAACCACCCCCAACCCTCTGCGCCCCTCTGCGCTCTCCGCGCCTCTGCGGTTAAATAACCCCATCAAACCAACCACCCCGCCACCCAAATAACCCCCACAAACCGCACCGACTTCCCCAACCCCGTCGGCAACAAAAACCGCCAAAACGCCAACCCACTCGCCCCCGCAATCATCCCTCCAATATCAACCACCGGATTCGGAATCGCCCCCAGCAAAAACAAGATCACCCCGCTCCGCCGTTCCATCAAACCAGCTAACTTTTGCGCTCTCTCAGACGCTAATTGGGGCAAAATCCCCCGCGCATTCCGGCCGATCCAATACGCCGTACTCTCCCCAATCGCCGCACCCGTCCCGGCCGCAATCCCCGCCCAAACCGGATTCAACAACACCCCCACGGCCGTCACCACCACAAAACTAGGGGCAGGAATCACCACCGTCGCATTCCCCAGCGCACTCACCGCAAAAATCCCCGCATACCCATACGCCGCATACTGCCGAATCATATCTTGCTGGGCATACAACCACACCGCCAGCACCACCGCCGCCAGCACAGACACACCCAACAGCAAGCGCGACCGCCACACGCCCGGCCGCTCAATTTTCACATCTGTCACAGCATTCATCAGATCACAAACCCGCCCAACTTCGTTTCCAGATACTCCATGATCCCCTCCCGTGCGCCTTCCCGGCCGATCCCGCTCTCCTTCATTCCCCCAAACGGCGCGGCCGCACTCGTCGGGTTAATATCATTGATCCCGATAATGCCAAAATTCAACTGCTCAAACGTCCGCATCGCCCGTGATAAATTATTGGTGTACACATAAGCCGCCAGCCCATATTGCGTATCATTCGCCATCGCCACCACATCGTCCTCGTCGTCAAATGGGATGATCGCCGCCACAGGCCCAAACGTCTCCTCACGGTAGATCAGCATCTCTGGTGTCACATCGCCCAACACAGTCGGCGCGTAAAAATGCCCGGCCGCCAACCCATCTTCCGTCAGCCGCATCCCGCCACTGTGCAGCGTCGCCCCCTTTGCCAGCGCATCTTGCACCTGCGCGTCCACCTTCTGCACGGCCGCCTCATTCACCAACGGGCCAATCGCCACCCCTTTCTCCATCCCATTGCCTGCCCGCATCCGGCCGACCCGCTCCACAAACGTTTTTACAAACGCATCCATGATGCTACGATGCACAAAAATCCGATTGGGACTGATACACGCTTGCCCCGTATTCAAAAATTTGACCAAGCTCGCTCCCTTCGCCGCATGAACTGGATCAGCATCATCAAAAACGATAAACGGCGCATGACCGCCTAGCTCCATCGACATCCGTTTGAGCTGGGGGGCAGCATCTTGCGCCAGCTTCTTCCCCACGGCCGTCGAGCCGGTAAACGTGATCTTCTTCACCCGTTCGTCCGTGCAAAACACACGCCCTATCGGCACAGGATCAAGCGCCGTGATCAAATTTGCCACCCCGGCCGGAACACCCGCCTCCTCCAACAGCTTAAAAATTGCTATCGCACACAACGGAGTCGCCTCGGCCGCCTTCAAAACAATCGTGCATCCGGCCGCCAGTGCCGGGGCAATTTTGCGCGTCAACATCGACATCGGGTAATTCCACGGCGTGATCGCCGCCACCACCCCCACTGGCTGATGCAGCACCATAAAGCGCTGGTTGGCACGGGCAGACGGAATCATTTCGCCATACACGCGCTTCGCTTCTTCCGCAAACCACAGCAGAAAACTAGCCCCATACCCCACCTCAAACAACGACGCTTTCAGCGGCTTCCCTTGCTCCATCGTCATCAATTCAGCTAGTTCCTGCTTGCGCTCTACCATCAACTGATGAGCGCGATACAGCACGGCCGCCCGTTCATACGCCGTCGTCTGA
This sequence comes from uncultured Anaerolineae bacterium, assembly GCA_937949915.1. GTDB lineage: Bacteria > Chloroflexota > Anaerolineae > Promineifilales > Promineifilaceae > CALECP01. The sequence continues at coordinate 6,727 of CALECP010000339.1, read as the reverse complement.
GACCACGCCGCCACCGCCTCATGCGCGGCCGTAATCGCCGCCACCGCATCGGGCGCACCCCCATCCGCCACCCGGCCGATCTCCTCCCCCGTCGCCGGATTAACAACACCAAACGTCTCACTCTTCTCTATCCACTCACCATTGATATACATATTTGTGTTCCTTTCTTATCCTATTTCAAAACCTCAGCGTTCTCCGCGTCTCAGCGGTCAAAAAAACAAAGCCACGCCAAACAAAGCATCAAAAAATAAAACGCCATTAACATACATAGTCGTTCCATTCTTAATCCTACTTCAAAACCTCAGCGAACCTCAGCGTTCTCCGCGCCTCAGCGGTCAAAAAACAAAGCCACGCCAAACAAAATTATACCCCCACCCACCAACTACACCCGATACCCCGGCTCCTCCTCATCCAGCACCGCCCGTATCTCATTCAAATGCTGCACCGCGATATTCGGGTACTCCAGCCATTCATCACACGTCTTCTCCGCGATCTCATCATCCAAAACAGCCAACGGCCGCCCCGTAGACAACGCCAGCACCTGCGTCCGACACGCCAATTCGAGATAGCACAACTCATCAAAAGCCTCAGCCACTGTCCGGCCGACCACCAACACCCCATGATTGCCCATAAAACAGACCGATTTGCCGCCCCGCATCAAATCAGCCACCCGTTCGCTCTCCGCTTTGAACGCCATCCCACCAAAATTGCGATCATATGCGATCCGATTGTAGAAACGACACGCATTTTGATCGAGCATGTGAAATTCGTACTCAGCAAGGCAGCACAACGCAGTGGCATAAGGCATGTGCGTGTGTAGCACCGCACGGGCATGTGGCACAGTCTGGTGCAAATGGGAGTGCAAGTACCAGGCGGTCGGATCGGGTGCGTCTGGCCGAGCAAACACATCGGGATCATCCACGTCAAGCAAAATCAGGTCACTCGCCGTTGTCCGCGACCAAAACCGGCCGTTTGGACTCAACAAAAATCGCCGCCCATCATCGCTCACTGCCACACTGAAATGATTAGCCACTGCTTCCTGCATTCCTTCCCGCGCCGCCCACCGCAGCGCGGCCGTCAACTCAACGCGCAACGTGCTTTCATCTATCATTTGCTCACCTTCTTCTCAACGATAAACATAAACATCTGAAACGGCGACTTGAACCCCGTGCTTTTCTCTTCATACACATAGTCGATGTAGCCGTCTTGTACCAGTGCCACTGCCTGCATATTTTCTTGCAGCCATTCATGTAGGACTCTTTCTTTCGCTGGCGATTTATGGACAAAGATAAACAGAAACCCAGCACGGTTCAAACGAGCAACAAGCCTATCGAGCAGGGCAATTTCGCGTTCAAAATCTGCCTTCTGGAAATGCAAAATCGAATCAAGCACAATCGCATCATACATGCCGTCCAGCGCAAACTCGTGAAAATCAGCGACCACACCATCGACCCGCAAGCCCAGCACGGCCGCCCGTTCCACCATCTGCTCGATCCCCACTTGGGACGCATCCACACCGGTCACATCATAACCATGACGCGCCAGCATCAGCGCATCACGCCCCTGCCCACACCCCAAATCAAGCGCAAGTCCGTCGTCAATGGCATGTTCTTTCACAAATGTTTCAAACGAAGCGTAGGGTGTGCCAAACAACGCGATCTCTTGCTCATACTGCTTGTCGTATTGGCTCATCCTGTGTGTGCCAGCACCTCGGCCGTCGTCCGCACCTGACAAAACTCGCCATCTAAACTAGCCAGATTAACCGCGTGCATCTCCTCGGCCGACCAACGCCGCCCCGCAAAATCACGCTCAAACGTCGCCGTGCCATCGCCCACCAACGTCACATCAAACCCCAAGTTTGCCGCCATCCGCACCGACGTGCTGACACAATGATCAGTCGTCAACCCGACCACCACCAGCGACGAAACCCCTTGCCCCTGCAAATACGCCTCCAGTTCTGTACCGATAAATGCGCTGTTCACCGTTTTGCCAAACAGCGGCTCTCCCGGCATCGGCCGCACTTCATCTTTGAGCGCGTTACCGGGCCGTTCCGGCCGCAGGGGGGAGTTTGGCTCAACCGAATTGTGCTGGATGTGAATAATCGGCCGCGCCTGCTCCCGCCACGCCGCCAGCAACAACGCCATATTCGCCTCCGCGTCTGGGTTGTTGCGCTGTCCGAATTTCGGGTCATCTAGCCCCTTCTGCACGTCGATTATCAATAATGCTGTGTTTGTCATAGATACCTCTTGTTTGTTAATCGGCCGCAACCGCCAGCCCGCGCTGCGCCAGATACGCCCCGATCTTCGGGAACGTCTCCAACTGATTTTTCCACATCACATTGTCCATCCAATCCTTCGGAATCCCGATCTGATCCGGTGCATCAAAATCCCAATGCGGATAATCAGACGCAAACATCAGCGTGTTTTTGCCATCGATCATCGTCAGCGTTTGCTCCAGCCATTCTGGGTTGCTTGGCTGCTCTAGCGGCTGCGTCGTCATGCGAATGTGATCCCGCGCATACGCGCTTGGCAGCCGTTTCACCCAGGGCGTTTCCTTGCGGAGTGCTTTGTAATTGGCATCGAGCCGCCACAAAACAGACGGCAACCATGACACACCACACTCGATGATCACAAACTTCATATTTGGCCATTTCTCGTACACACCCTGGGCAATCGTGCTGGCGACATGCGTCATCGCCGGTTGGCACAGCATCGCGTGGAGCGTCCAGTAGTAGGTGACGGGGCCATTGGCGACCGGGTTGTAGTTGATGCCGCCTTGTGCGCCTAGATGAATGGCAAGCGGCAAATTCATTTCGCTACACGCTTCCCAAATCGGGTGATAAATCGGATCGCCGAGCGGCCGATACGTCCCACTGCCGCAGATCACTTGCACAATGCGTGGGTGATCGCCGTACTGACGGATCATCTCGGCCGCATGGTGGGGCGCACTGGCAGAGATCATCAATGACGCGACAAACCGATCATCCAACGGCAGCCAGAAATCGATCATCCAGCGATTGTACGCTTCGACCAGCGCGTGGGAGTAATGCGGATTGGCCAGCGTTTGCGCTTCCAGGGCTTCCTCACCCGTCAAAATCGCAATGTCGATACCATACGGATCAAGCAGCTTGTCGCGCATCACCGTGTAATGCTCTAAATCAGTTTGCGGATCGATGTCGCTACGCCGGAAATCCTCCGGGTGCAGCCACGGCCGATGGGCATGCGGAAACGCGCCTTTGGGGCCCGGTTGCTCGCCGCGTGTAAAGTATTCACGAAAGTTGGGATCGATATACGGGATCAAGCATTCGGCCGACCCCCAATCGTTATGGACATCACAATCAATAATCATCGTAAACTCCAAATAAATGATGAATGATGAAATGCAAGCCAGTCATACCTCATACTTCATCCCTCATCTTTTTCCCGAGCAGCTTTAACCGCTCGATAAAGTACGCCCATCAGCACCAAACCTGCACCGATAAACGCCAATCGCGTCGGTACTTCATCCAGTACCAAAAAGACCCAAACAGGATTCAAAATCGGTTCGAGTGTCAATAATAAATTCGCTTCGAGGGCTTCGATATGTTTGATCGCTAGTGTGACCAGAATAAAGCCCACGCCCACCTGAAAAAGCCCCAAATAACCCAGCATCAACATCTGTGTTACCGTCACCGTTTGCCCGATGGCAAACGGCAGCCCGATCACCATACAGATGCCGTGTCCGAGCAAAATCGCTTGGGCGGGGTTGCTGTCTTTCAATAGGCGGATCATCACATTGAACGAGCCGTGAAAAAAGCTGGTCAGCACCCCGAAAAATAACCCCAACAGACCGGTAAATGCAAAGCCATCGCGCACGAAAAAGCTCATGCCGACGATGATCACCCCAAACGCGATCCAGTCGGCCGGTTGCGGCCGTTCATTCAGCAGCCATCGCGCCATTGGAATGATAAAAATGGGGGCTGTATACGCCAGAAAAATGATGTTTGCGGCCGGAGCGACCTTGTTGCCCATGATAAAAAATAACTGCATTCCCATCACACACACGGCCGCCGCCCACGCTGCCCGTGAAAAAGAAAACGACCGCGGCCGTACCCACACCATAAACAACACAAACGAAACAGTGCTTCGCATTCCCAAAATCGCCAGTGACGGAATACCATCCAGCAGCTTGATAAACAGACCGCTCGAACTGAACAATACGGCCGCCAGCAACATCATGCCCACCGCCTGCGCCCTCGAAATCGTGCCGCCCTTCGCCATCATGCCTTGCTATTCAAACACAGGATCAGCCAGAAAAATACGTCTTACCATCGGCTCAAAAAAGTCGAGCGGCAAACTGTTATACGCCGGATCAAAGCAATTTTGATCGTACCGTTCGCAAAACTCTGCACAATCATCAAACCAGGGATGGCCTGCGTACAAGTCGCGTGCATGGGGGTCTTCGTCGTAATGGTGGGCGTAATAAAGCATCTGGAATACGCCATGATGTTTGACGATCCAGCATAAGCGGGGGGAGAAGTACGGCTTCATAATGGCGGCAACCATTTCGCCGTGTGTGTGCGGGGCTAGCACGTCGCCGATGTCGTGAATGAGAGCCGCCACGACGTAATCTTCATCCCGGCCGTCTCGATACGCCCGTGTCGCCGACTGCAACGAATGCTCTAGTCGGGACACCTGATACCCGCTAAAAGTTTTATCCAAATCGCGCACCGCTTGTAAAATGCGGTCTGGCAACGTCTCGTTAAAGCGACGCTCCAGATCAGACAGTAATCGATAGTCGGCCGTTGTGCCGTGCTTCATCTCAGTAAACGAAACTGTGTTTGCCATCGCCTACTCCTTTTAATGTGATTTGTAAAAAACGGTATCCCGTAGGGACACGATTAATCGTGTCCCTACGCGGAATGCCCAATCGTTTGAATGGTGCGATCCAGCGTTGTTAAACTGACCGCACCACTTTCTGTCATCACCATATCGTCTTCGATGCGAACGCCTGCCACACCGGGCAGATAGATGCCCGGTTCGATGGTGAACGCAGCCCCCACAGGCAATGGATCGACCATGCCTGCCACGATAGAGGGGTGTTCGTGCGCTTCCATGCCCAGACCATGCCCGGTGCGATGGAAGAAGTTTTTACCATATCCCGCTTGCTCAATAATGTCACGGGCGGCGCGATCAATTGATTCACCTGTTGCGCCTGGTACACATGCGTCGCGTCCTGCTTGGTTGCTCGCTTGCACGATGCGATGCAGGTTGGCGAAATGATCGCTGATCGCCCCGACGGCGTAGGTGCGGGTGATGTCGCTCACGTAGTCGCCCACTTGTGCGCCCCAGTCGAGAATGAGCAGATCACCGGCCGCTATCGGCCGTTCTGTTGGCACAGCATGGGGGGAGGCGGCGTTTGCCCCGGCCGAAACAATCGGGTCAAATGTCATTTTATCTGCCCCGGCCGTCATCAGTGCCAGCGTTAATCCGGCCGCGATCTGCTTTTCGGTCATGCCGATTTGAATGGTGGGCAGAAAGGCGGTGATCGCTTGTTCGGCGACATCGACAGCCACCTGCATGGCGGCAATCTCGGCCGCGTCTTTGCGTAGTCGCAGATCGGCTACCAGATGGTCGGCTTGTACTATCGTCGCGGCCGTCAACAAATCCCGTTCGAGAACGCGCATCTGCAACGCTTCCACGCCCACCCGTTTGCCTGCCAAGCCCAAAGTAGAAATCGCTTGCTCAAAAGCACCCGCATATCCATCTTCATCCCGCCACGCAAAAATCCGGCCGGACGGAATGCCCGCACTTTCTCCCTTCGCGGCTTCCAGGTGCGGAATGATGGCGGCCGGAGGTTGATCGGCCGCGAGAAAAACGACAAACGGCCGTTCGCTCAAATGCCCATGAATCCCGGTCAAATATGTCAGGCTGGTACTCGGCACAAGCGCCAGCCAATCGAGATCGGCCGTGCGAAGATGATCGGACAATTTTTGGAGGCGTGAGGCATTCATACGGTTTACAGTTTGGGCAAAATGATGCCCTGTTGCTTCTGATACTTCCCTTTGCGGTCGCCATAGCTGATGTCGCACTCTACATCTGCCTTGAAAAACAGCACTTGGGCGATCCCTTCATTCGCATACACCTTTGCAGGTAGTGGCGTGGTGTTGCTGATCTCCAGGGTCACATACCCCTCCCACTCCGGCTCGAACGGCGTTACATTGACGATCAATCCGCAGCGTGCGTATGTTGATTTTCCGACGCAAACAGTAAGCGTGTTGCGCGGTATGCGGAAGTATTCGACCGTTTTGGCGAGGGCAAACGAGTTGGGGGGAATAATGCACACATCGCCTGTGAAATCGACAAACGAGTCGTTGGTAAAATTTTTGGGATCAACAATCGCGTTGTTGATATTGGTGAAAATTTTGAACTCGTCAGCGACACGAATATCGTAGCCATAGGAGCTAAGACCAAACGAAATGTTGTCACCGCCGCGCACTTGTCCATCGACGAACGGCTCGATCATGCCGTGTTCCTGTGCCATTTTACGAATCCAGTTATCAGGTTGAATGCTCATAGCGTTTTGTATACATGAAAATTGTTTTGGTTAAGGCAGAATCCGCCAAGTTGCGAAAACAAGTATAGCATGGATGAATTTGGATATAGGACGATCATCTTTAGCCGGATTTACCATTTATGAACGCCAAAAATACTAATTTGCAGCAAATTAGTATTTCGACTATGCTTTA
>CALECP010000338.1 GCA_937949915.1 uncultured Anaerolineae bacterium | reverse complement strand
CGGCTCGGCGAAAGGCAAAGGCGATGCGATTCACAATGGTGTGATCGAATTGAGCGTCGGCGAAGGCGCGAACCTGACGTATGTGAGTTTGCAAGATTTTGCGACGAACATGTGGCAGTTCACGCATGAGCGCGGCCGGGTGGCAAAAGACGCGAAGTTGCATTGGGTCAGTTCGATGATGGGGACACGCTTGACAAAGGCGTTCCAGACGGTCGAATTGGACGGGCAAGGCTCGTATGCTCAGATGAGCGGCTTGTTCTTCACGCACGGCCGTCAGCACTTTGACCTCGATACGCAGCAGAACCACAACGCGCCTGATACCGTCTCAGACTTGCTCTACAAAGGGGCATTGCGTGACAAATCGCGCTCTGTCTGGCAGGGCATGATCAAGGCGTTGCCCGATGCCCAGCGCATCGACGGCTTCCAAGCGAACCGCAACTTGATGCTGGATCGTGATGCCCGTGCCGACTCGATTCCGGGCTTGGAGATCGAAGCGGACGATGTGGCGTGTACCCATGCGTCTACGATTGGCAAGCTGGAGGAACAAGAAATGTTCTATTTGCAAAGTCGTGGGATCGAGCCAGAAAAAGCGAAACAGATGTTGGTGCAAGGGTTCTTTGACCCGGTGATGCAGCGTATCCCGTTTGAAGGGGTGCGTGACCGGATTGCGAACCGTATTCTTGAGAAAACGGTAGGCTAATATCGCTTCTGTCAGATGATTATTTTGTAGAAAGGGCGTGATCGTAATGATCACGCCTTTTTTGATCGGGGGTTTGGTATGATTGGGGAAATAAGGCGATTATAACAACATGATAACGATTGATGGCACACAGTATAGCAAGTGGAGTCGGCCGATTTTTGAGCAGATGCGGGCGGGGGGCGTGACGGCCGTGCATGTGACGCTCGTCTACCATGCGTCGGCACGGGAGACGCTGACGATTATCGGGGCTTGGCATCGGCTGTTCGAGGCGCATGGCGATTTGATTATGCCTGTTTTTACGGCCGCAGATATTCGCCACGCGCATGAGGTGGGCAAAACGGGGATTATTTTCGGCTTCCAGAATCCATCGCCGATAGAGGATGAGCTTGCATTGGTGGAGGTGTTTTATCAGTTGGGGGTGCGCTTTATGCAGTTGACGTATAACAATCAGAGTTTGTTGGCGACCGGCTGCTATGAAAGTGCCGATAGCGGCATCACGCGGTACGGCCGTCAGGTGATCGCAGAAATGAACCGGGTGGGGATGGTGATCGATATGTCCCATTCGGCCGAGAAAAGTACGCTCGAAGCGATAGAGATTTCGGAACGGCCAATCGTGATCTCACATGCCAATCCGCTCTTTTGGCACGACTCGTTGCGTGGCAAATCGGACGTGGTGATCAAAACATTGGCCGAAGCGGGGGGCTTGTTGGGGTTTAGTCTGTACCCGTTTCATTTGCGCCAGCATTCGGCGACGACGCTGGCTGATTTTTGTGGGATGGTGGCGAAAACGGCCGACATGATCGGGGTGCAAAACATCGGAATCGGCAGTGATTTGTGTCAAGATCAGCCGCTTTCTATTTTGGAGTGGATGCGAAATGGACGCTGGTCGAAGACGATGGATTATGGGGAAGGGTCGGCCGCGAATGCGACATGGCCAGAGCAGCCTGACTGGTTTCAGTCGAACGCTGACTTTCCCAACTTGATTGTGGGGTTGCGTGAGATCGGGTTTGATGAGGATGAAGTGGCGCAAATTATGGGTGGCAATTGGCTGCGTTTTTGTGAGGAGGCGTGGGTATGAATGGGTTAGCGTTACGGCCGCCAGACACGGTGATGAAGCTGGATAGAATGGGGTCGTTTCACCAGACGCGCCTCAGTTTTGTACGCAGCTTGTTGCGAAAGGTGATGGGTGAACAGTGGCAGATTGCGCGTAGCGTCTGGGAACTTGACGGCGATGGGTATGGCTGTTGTGTGTATTCGGTGCTTGCGCCTTTTGAGGAGACGTATAGCGTTGTCATTTTCAGCAACCCATTATCAGAAGAAAACCGGACTGATCGGGTGATCGCCGAGGCGTGGGATGTGGCGTTTGTGCTGTGCGAAGGGGTGGTTGATGATGGCCAGATCGCGGAGCTACAGGAGAATGTGCCGTTGCAAGAGGCGGGGCGTTATTTGCCGTATGTGCTGGTGTTGTCCCGTGCGAATAAGAGTACGCGCAACTTTGAGCATTTGCTCGATTGCTTGGTCAACGGCCGTCAACCGGATCGGGCGCAGTTGGCAAAAGTGGGCTATCTGTACCGGACGACGGCCGTGTATGGCAATGGCAAATTTGGAATCGCTGATTATGCAAAGCTGGCGCAAACGCAAGCGTTTGGCGAGACGTTCCGGGCGCAGATGTTTGCGGTGTGGGTGTTGCGCCAATTTGCGCTGGAGCAATTAGATTTCTTGGCGAAACAGCGCAATCGAGACGCGGCCGAACTTGACCCAGAGATAGCGCGTTATTTGGGCGTGGGCAATGCGACCGGGCTAGGGATGGCTCCGTTTTTGGTGACACATCCGCGCTTGATTCACCAATGGATCAGTGTGCGAGAGACGGCGATTGCGCGGGTGCTGGCGTGGGGTGTGGTGTCTGATTTGGCGCGTGCGCGGTTTGGGGTGTTGCTCGGCCGGGCGACCCAGCATGTGCGGGAGATCACGACGATTCACGAGCGGCAGCAAGCGAAAAATGAGAAGATGCTGCTCGAATTGGTGCAGACGGCCGCTTTTCGATTTGACACATGGCAGCAGTTAGTGGGGCAGACGGCCGCGATGAGCGACGAAACGCAAGAGATGCTGTATGCGATTTTGCTGGAACTGCACCCGTTTTTGGTCGATGAATTGGCAGAAGGGTTGAGCGCGGATGAGGACGAAGATTTGCGGCCGATGATGTCAGTCGCGCAGTTGATCACCCTGATCGAACGGGAGTATGCGTGGGCGTTGGCGATTGATTATACAGAGCGGGAGACCGCGCACTGGTTCTGGTATCGTTCGGCCGAAAAGGAAGAGCCGCGCCTGGGTAACCGATGGGAGGAGATGGGGGCGGAGAAAGAACAGGCGTTGGATGTCGGCCGGTCTGTCGCACAACTGCATACGTTGCTGACGCTGTTCCACCACCCCGAAGCAACTGTGATCGACTTTCTTTTGCATTATCCCAAATGGCGCGGGATTGTGCGCCGGGTGCAAATGATCGAAACAGCACCGTATGGCGAAATCCGGGACAACCTGATCGGCCGCACATGTCTGCCTATCGACTTGTTGCGCTGCAAGCTGTCGTTTTTTGGCGCAAGCAAATTTGACCCGCGTTCCAATCTATGGGTGCGAATCACACTTTTTCAGGGTGCGCCATTGTTGACAGATGTGGGGCGGCCGTTTGCGGATGATTGGTTTTTGCCCGTCGTTAAAAAGTTGGAAAGTTAAGAAGGTTGAAAAGTTGGAAAGTTAAGAGGCAGGTTGTATTTTGCGTGTCTGGCTTTCAACTATACTCATTCAACGTTACAATCTGGCATCTATGGTGAAAAAAAGTGAAAAGAAACAGATGAATTATGGTGGTCAGGCCGTTATCGAAGGCGTGATGATGCGGGGCGCACGGGCGTTGTCGGTGGCTGTCCGCAATCCCAATGGCGACATTGTGATCCATACCGAACCGCTCAATCAGACAGTGTACAACGGCAAATTGATTAAAACGCCGTTTGTGCGTGGGCTGGTGATGCTGTGGGACGCGATGGGATTGGGCATCAAGAGCTTGATGTTTTCGGCCGATATTGCCGTCCAAGAAGAAAACGAATCGGGCGAGATCGATAACGAATCGCAAGCGTTCAGCACACCCGTCCAAGTCGGCACGGTGCTGCTCTCATTGGCGATGTCGATTGGACTGTTTTTTGTCACGCCTGCCTTTGTGGCTGGATGGGCAGAGCGTTGGATCGGCGGTACGTCTGGCACTTATTTGAGCCATGTGATCGAAGGGGTTGTGCGCTTGCTGCTGCTCATCGGGTACGTTTCGATCATCGCCCTGCTCGATGATGTGAAGCGGCTATATGGCTATCACGGGGCAGAACACAAGACAATCAATGCGTATGAAGCGGGGGCAGAGTTGACCCCAAAAGTAGTCGGCACATACCCGATTGAGCATCCGCGCTGTGGCACGGCGTTTTTGCTGACGGTCGTTTTGATCTCGATTTTGCTTTTTATTTTGATTCCGCTTGATCCATTGACTGACTTGCTGGGCGGCCGTGCCATCATCGCCCGTATTATTTCGCGTGTCTTGCTCATCCCTGTCATCGCTGGCTTGGCATATGAGTACATTCGCTTTACAGCCAAGCACTTGAGCAACCCGATTGTCAAACTGTTGACAAAACCGAATCTTGCCCTGCAACACCTCACAACTCGTGAGCCAGATGAGTCGATGCTAGAGGTAGCGATTGCATCCTTTAATCAAATGATGAAATATGAAGGTGGGGATACGTCGGTCGCCGATGAAGTGTTTGTCGTGACGAACGACGAGTAGGGGCTGTGCCTTGTGCCTGCCCCGGTTGCAGGCGGTTGTCCGGGGCGATCACAAGGGAGTACGCCCCCATGTCTGTTTATTCCAACATCAAAATCGTGTGTTGGATAGCATATTTTGCAGAGACAAAAATAGAGCAGGTAGTCATTTGTTGCGCTTTTTCTTCTCGTTATTATCGCCCAAAAACGAGCTGAGTAGCGAGCTGACGATGCTGATCACTAACGCACCCAAAATACCTGTCCAGAAACCATCGACTGTTAGATTGCTGGAAAACGCATCGGTGATTTGCAGCAAAATCGCGTTGATCACTATTAGACCTTATCGGAAATAAAAATCGATGAGAGAAACTGTCTCAACGGGTGAACGATTACTCACTCGAAGGTTATGTAATCCACAAGCAATTTCCATAACCAAATCATCGAATCCTTCTTTTTTGTTGCGAAACACATG
>CALECP010000337.1 GCA_937949915.1 uncultured Anaerolineae bacterium | reverse complement strand
GTTCCCATCGCCAAGCCGCCCTGTACGCCAACAAATGTGGCGAAAGATGGATCGATGCGTGCCATTTCCATCGCCATCAACCCTTCCATCACTGCGCCTTCGCCGGGGCAGCTATAGCCGTCTAGCCCCATGCCGATGACACCGAGCTTGCCTGTTTTTGGGATCAGCTCTTGGGGAAATTCGTCGCGCTGCCAATACTCACTGATGATGGGCGCAACCTCTTTTTCCATAAACATGCGAATGTCTTGGATCATGATTTGTTGCTCGTCGGTCAATGTGCCAAGCATGTTGTAAAAGTCGCTATTCGGTTCTGGGAGTGCCATTTGTCTGTTGGACATCAATTGTTTCCTTATCTGTGGGGGTCAATAGTGGATGACACAGCCCACGCCTAATGTTGTTGTTTGTGATGATCACAGTCTACAAAATGGCAGGGTTGGGGCGCACCCGCCCAAAGTATGGCAAAGGTTGGGTGTCGTGTGTGGGAGGAAGGGAGGGACAATCGACACACGATAAACAAAAACCCCCCGGCCGTGCTTGGCCGAGGGGTATCAAATTAACAACTATCTGTCATTGAAGCGGATAACATCTGCTAAGGCAGATCAGTCTCGCCCATCAAGAAGCGATCCACTTCTCGCGCACAGCCGCGTCCCTCGTTGATCGCCCATACCACCAGGCTTTGTCCGCGCCGTGCATCCCCGGCCGCAAACACGCCATCGACATTGGTGCGGAAATCGCCATGCGTCGCCTTCACGTTAGATCGGCCGTCCGTCTCCACACCCGCGTCAGCCACCACATTGCCATCCGGGCCGGTAAAGCCCATCGCCAGCAACACCAAATCAGCATTCCACACACGCTCCGAATCTTCCAACTCAACCCAGGGCAAACCACCATTCGGGCTAGACTTCCATTCGATGTCCACTGTCCGCAAGCCCATCACACGGCCGGTCTCATCACCGATAAACTCTTTTGTCAGCGTCGCATAACGGCGTGGGTCTTTGCCAAATTTCGCCTTCGCTTCCTTCTGACCATAGTCGAGAAAGTACACTTTTGGATACTCTGGCCACGGGTTATCTGGCGCACGTTCCAGTGGTGGCTTGTGCATGATTTCAAATTGCTTGACGGCCGTGCAGCCATGCCGCATCGACGTGCCGACGCAATCTGTTCCAGTGTCACCACCGCCGATCACGATCACGCTGCGCTTTTCGGCCGAGATATAGTTGCCATCTGCCAGCTCACTATCGAGCAAACTTTTCGTGTTGGCAGACAAGAAATCCATCGCAAAATGAATGCCGTCCAAATCGTAACCTGGCACATTTTCGATACCACGCGGCTTCTTCGCGCCGATAGCGATCACAACCGCATCATACTGCGCTTGTAATTCAGCCATCGTCACATCCACCCCGATGTCGGTGTTCGTCTTGAACGTAATACCCGCTTCGGTGAGCAAATCGACGCGCCGTTGCACATACCGTTTGTCCATTTTCATCGCTGGGATACCGTACATCATCAGGCCGCCGACACGATCATCGCGCTCGAAAACAGTAACGTTGTGACCTACTTTGTTCAACTGATCCGCACACGCCAGCCCGGCCGGGCCAGAGCCGATCACCGCCACCGTTTTGCTCGTTCGTGTGTGGGGAATGTTTGGCTTCACCCACCCATTTTCAAAGGCGCGGTCGATGATGGCGTTCTCAATTGATTTGATCGTCACGGCCGGATCGCTGATCGCTAGCACACACGCCCCTTCACATGGGGCCGGACACGTGCGGCCGGTAAATTCAGGGAAATTATTCGTTTTATCCAGGCGTTCGTATGCTTCGCGCCATAGACCACGATACACCAAATCATTCCATTCAGGGATGAGATTGCTGATCGGGCAGCCCGATGTCGAATTGCCTTTTGTTTGCGGCGTATGGCAGAACGGCACACCACAATCCATGCAGCGTTGCCCTTGCGAGGCCAGTACATCGTCCGGTTGATGCACATATAGTTCGATCCAGTCGTTGACGCGCTCCAGTGGGTCACGCTCTATCGGAGCTTGACGTTTCTCCGTCATAAATCCGTTTGCTTTTGGTGTAGACATAATGTTTCTCTCAGAGGTAGAGAGTGGAGATAGAGATAGAGAATTGTGTTCTCCACTTCTTGTCTCTATCTCTCGTCTCTATCTCTATACTCTTACTTACCCATGATGCGCGAGACATCTTTTTTGTTGGCTTCAAAAGCGATCATTGCCGCTTCGTCTTCGCTGTATCCTTCTTGGCGGGCTGCATCGAGCGCATCCAGTACACGGCGATAGTCGCGGGGAATGACACGCTTGAAGTACGGCACGGCCGCCTCCCAATTGTCGAGTATCCCTTGCGCGAGTGTGCTTTTGGTATGCGCTACGTGGCTTTCGATAATCTGCTTGAGATCGGCCGTCTCGGCCGCACTTGCCAACGGTTCAACGTCGCACATTTCGCTGTTGACCCGCGTCGCAAAATCGTCATCCTCATCGATCACATACGCGATCCCGCCCGACATTCCGGCCGCAAAGTTGCGTCCCGTTTTGCCCAGCACAATCACCCGGCCGCCTGTCATGTATTCGCAGCCATGATCGCCCACGCCTTCGACAACGGCCGTCGCACCACTATTGCGTACCGCAAACCGTTCACCCGCCATACCGCGAATGTACATCTCTCCGGCCGTCGCCCCATACAGTGCCACATTGCCAATCGTGATGTTTTCCTCTGGCACAAACGTCGCATCAGGATGCGGGGCAACGACTAATTTGCCACCACATAGCCCTTTGCCCAAGAAATCGTTCGCATCGCCCGACACGATAAACGTCATCCCTTTGGGAATAAACGCGCCGAAACTCTGCCCGGCCGAGCCATTAAACTTGATCTGCACCGTGTCATCTGGCAGCGTGCTTTGTCCATGCTTTTTCACAATGGCATTGCCCGTCATCGTGCCAACGGTGCGATAAATGTTGCGTAATGGCAATTCAGCACGCACTTTTTCGCCGCGCTCAATCGTCGGTTCACACAGTCCCAACAAAATACGACTGTCATACGTCTTGTCTAGCCCATGATCTTGTGTCGTGGTGCAATACCGTTGCGCTTCATTCATTTCAGCAGGTTGATAGAGCAAATTAGAGAGGTCGATTCCTTGCGCCTTCCAGTGGTCAACGGCCGCATCTGCATCGAGCAAATTGACCCGGCCGATCAAATCATTCATCGAACGCATACCCATCTCAGCCAGCAGTTCGCGCACCTCTTGCGCCACAAAGAGCATGAAGTTTTCCGCGTGTTCTGGCTTGCCCGTAAAGCGTTTGCGTAGCTCTGGGTTCTGTGTCGCCACACCTACCGGACACGTATTGAGATGGCAGACGCGCATCATAATACAGCCCAACGAGATCAGGGGCGCGGTCGAGAAACCATACTCTTCTGCACCGAGTAGGGCAGCGATAATCACGTCACGGCCGGTCTTCAATTGCCCGTCTGTCTCCAAACGTACCCGGCTGCGTAAATCATTGATCATCAGCGTTTGATGCGTCTCTGCCAAGCCCAATTCCCACGGCAAACCGCAATGCTTGACACTGGTCTGAGCGGCCGCACCTGTACCACCACTGTAGCCACTGATCAAAATCACATCAGCGTGACCTTTTGCCACCCCGGCCGCAATCGTGCCAACGCCTACTTCCGAGACTAATTTGACGTTGATCCGCGCATCGGGGTTCGCATTTTTGAGGTCGAATATCAATTGCGCGAGGTCTTCAATCGAATAAATATCATGGTGCGGGGGTGGCGAAATCAAACCAACACCGGGCATCGTGCCACGAGTTTTGGCGATCCACGGATACACTTTATGCCCCGGTAATTGACCTCCTTCGCCCGGTTTTGCCCCTTGCGCCATCTTGATCTGAATCTCTTCTGCACTGATCAGATATTCGCTGGTGACACCAAACCGGCCGGAAGCAACTTGCTTGATCTTCGACTTGGCACTGTCGCCCGGCCGCAAACCATACACATAATGCTCCGCTTCGATGTCCATGTCGGCCGCGCTTTTACCCGCCATCTCTTCATAACGCCAAGACGCTTCGCCACCCTCGCCCGTATTCGACCGGCCGCCGATGCGGTTCATCGCAATCGCCAACGCGGTGTGTGCTTCCATACTAATCGAGCCATAGCTCATCGCACCCGTCTTAAAGCGCTTCAAAATCTCGTCTACGCTCTCCACTTCATCCAATGGAATCGGGGTGTCCGATTTTTTCAGCCGGAGCAAGCCGCGCAACGTATTTAATCGCTGCTCTTTATCGTTCACGTCAGACGAATACTGCTTGAACGCATCATAATCACCTTCGCGGCAAGCGTGTTGCAGCGCGTGAACCGTCTTCGGATCGTAGCCGTGATCTTCGCCATCGTTGCGATGCTGATATTTGCCACCAACTGGTAGCGCGTGACCGTTTGACGGCCGTTCTGGGAAGGCGGCCGTGTGGCGCTCCAGCACCTCTTTCGCAATGATGTGAATGTCTGACCCTTCGATGCGGGTCGGCGTATTGGTGAAGTATTTGTCAACCAAACGCTGCGACAGTCCCAACGCTTCAAAAATCTGTGCGCCACTGTAGCTTTGAATGGTTGAGATACCCATTTTCGACAAAATTTTGATCACGCCTTTCATCACAGCTTTGACGTATTTGGCGACTGCTTCTTCGTAGGTCACATCCAGCACCAAGCGCTTATCGAGAATGTCTTGCAACGTCTCGTAAGCCAGATACGGGTTGATCGCTTCCGCGCCGTAACCAATAAGGCAGGCAAAGTGATGCACTTCTCGCGGCTCGGCCGATTCGACGATCAAGCTCACTTTCATGCGCGTCCCTTCGCTGATCAAATGGTGGTGCAGGGCGGCCGTGGCCAGCAGTGCCGGAATCGCCGCTTGCCCCCGCGTCACACCGCGATCTGACAAAATCAGCAAATTCGACCCCGCTTCAATCGCCCGGTCAGCCCCCGCAAACAAATTATCAAGTGCCGTTTCCAATCCAGCCCCGCCCTTGTGCGGATCGTACAAAATCGGCAACGTCTCCGACCGAAAATGCTTGTGATCGATGTGGCGCAGCTTCGCCAGTTCTTCATTGCTCAACACCGGATATTTCAGCTTGATCCGAATGCAGTCGCTCGGTTCAGCCATCAGCATATTGCCTTCTGTACCGAGATACGTTTCGGTTGCTGTCACCATTTCTTCACGAATCGCGTCAATCGGCGGGTTGGTCACTTGCGCGAACAGTTGCTTAAAGTAATCGTACAGCAGCCGCTGCCGTTGTGATAGCACCGCCAGTGGGGTGTCGTCTCCCATCGAACCGAGTGCTTCGACTCCTTTCTCTGCCATCGGGGCCATCAAGATGCGTAAATCTTCAAAAGTGTAACCAAACGCCATTTGCATCTGGGTCAAATCAGACGCAGACAGGGTGGCGGGAACAGCCTCGGCCGCGGGGCTGGGCAAGCTCTTCAATTGCACCAAATTATTGTCGAGCCAATCACGATACGGGTGTTCGCTCGCCAGCGTCGCCTTGATCTCTTCATCAGAGATGATGCGCCCTTCTTCTGTATCGACCACCAACATTTTGCCCGGTTCGAGCCGCCCTTTCGCTTTGATATTGTCGGGCGCAATATCGAGTACGCCTACTTCGGAGGCTAAAATAATGCGGTCGTCGTGGGTGACGTAATAGCGTGACGGCCGTAATCCATTGCGATCCAGCGTCGCCACAATTTGACGGCCGTCTGTCATCGCCACGGCCGCGGGGCCATCCCAGGGCTCCATCAAGCAAGCGTGATACTCGTAAAAAGCGCGTTTGTCATCCTGCATCGTCTCATTACGCTGCCAGGGTTCTGGAATCATCATCATCGCGGCATGAACAAGCGGGAAGCCATTCATCACCAAAAACTCCAACACATTATCCATCATACCGGTGTCGCTGCCGTCTTCATCGACAATAGGAAACAGTTGGCTCACCTCTCGATAGATGTCTGTCTCGATCATCGCTTGTCGCGCCTTCATCCAGTTGATGTTGCCGCGCAATGTGTTGATCTCGCCATTGTGAATCGCATAACGATACGGATGCGCCCGCGCCCAACTGGGGAATGTGTTGGTGCTAAAACGGCTATGCACCAGCGCAATCGCACTTTCTATGCGCGGATCGTTTAGGTCGCGAAAATAGTCGTCTACCTGCATCGGGGTCAACATCCCTTTGTAGACGATGGTGCGGCTCGACATGCTGGCGATATAAAACAAGGTGCTGTCGATACGCTCGACGTGCTTGACGGCGTTCGTCACGCGGCGGCGAATTTTGTACAGCTTGCGCTCAAAGTCGATGCCAGACACGTGCTGACGGCCGACAAACACCATCCGCACAATCGGCTGGCTATCCCGCGATGTTGCGCCCAGTGTCATGTCGTTGGTCGGCACATTGCGCCAGCCGATCAGCTTTTGTCCTTCTTCACGAATAATCGCCGCAATGTGATCCATGCAGCCATGTCGCAGTTCTTCGTCTTGGGGCAAAAACACCATGCCCACGCCATAATCTCCGGCCGGGGGCAACACCAAATTCTTCTCTTCCAAACAGACAGAGCGCAAAAACTTATCTGGCAACTGGATCAAAATGCCAGCACCATCGCCTGTATTCGGGTCTGCACCCAATGCGCCCCGGTGATCGAGGTTGAGCAAAATAGTCAGTGCGTCACGCACGATGGCGTTCGATTTTTTGCCCTTGATATTGGCGATAAAACCGATGCCACACGCATCATGTTCAAAGCGGGGATCGTAAAGACCCTGCTTGACGGGCAGGCCGTTGTGTGTCTCAATGCCAGCGTTGTGCGGCTCGCGGGGTGTTGGGGACACAGTGTTCTTTAATTGTTCTTGACTCATCTTCGCCTCCAGAAATTTGGCTACTTTTCCGCCTGGTTGGACAACCTACGTCTACATTATGAATGCAACAGCTTGGGCGGACTACTCTCTTCCAAACAATAATCCTTTCTGTATTAGGTATGATTTTCCACAGGTGGATCGGTGTATCTTTGGCCGAACGAGGAACTGCTCGGTAATAATAACCCCATCAGGTTAGGTCGGGTAAACAATCGTCCAAAAATCGTCACGTTTTGTATACTCTGTTTAAGATACAGCGATCAATTTCATTCTATCTCACGCCTAAAGAGGCTGAAATTGTGCATAATGCACAATTGAGTATTGCCAATCTTCTCGCATAATAGCAAATTTACTAAGTTATACGCTATTGTATACAATCCTTATCAAATTAAACACAAATTGTAAGCCACGACGCTTCACGCAGATCAAACAAAATCAGTTTGATCTCCGCGAAGCGTTTTCTGTTTACAGGGAAAAAACACAAGAATTGTCGTCAAAAATGGCAAAATTTGGAGAAGTAATCATGAAAATGCTCAAAGCAAAACGCCTCATTCCTCTGTTCGCCGCACTCGTCCTTCTAATGGGTGTTGTCAGCACCGCCTCTGCCCAAGAGTACGGTACATTTAGCGTCGATGAGATCGCATTCGCTATCGACAATTTTGTTATGTTCATCTGTGCGGTACTGGTCTTGTTCATGCAGGCTGGTTTCGCCCTCGTAGAAAGTGGCTTTAACAGTGGTAAAAACACGATCAACATTTTGTTCAAGAACCTGATGGACTTGAGCATTGGTGCAACCCTCTACTATCTCATCGGTTATGGTTTGATGTATCCGGGCTTCGCAGAAGGCAGCGCGGGTATCTTGGGCTTTGGCCAAGTGGGGATTCCTGATGGCACACTTGCCTCGGCCGTTGAGGGTGGATATTTGCCATTGCCACAAGTGGACTTCTTATTCCAGGTCGCATTTGCCGCTACGGCCGCAACCATTGTGTCTGGCGCAGTCGCCGGACGGATGCAGTTCCGGGCATACATGATCTACACGGCCGTTTTGACCGGTCTCATTTACCCGATTGCAGGCTCTTGGAAATGGGGTGGCGGTTGGTTAGATGCCCTCGGCTTCTACGACTTCGCTGGCTCGTTGATCGTTCATGCGCTCGGTGGTTTCGCTGGTTTGGCGGGTGCTATCTTCTTGGGTGCGCGGATCGGCCGTTTCAATAAAGACGGCTCTGCCAATCCGATGCCCGGTCACAACATCACCTCTGCTACATTGGGTGTGTTTATCCTCCTCATCGGCTGGTTCGGCTTCAACCCCGGCTCGGTATTGGCGATGACGGGTGAAGGTGCCACGATTGCGGTTGTGATTACGGCCGTCAACACTCTGCTTGCTGCTTGTACCGGTGCATTTGCCGCCATGATTTGCTCGCTCTTCATCATCGGCAAGCCCGACATTAGCTTCGCACTCAACGGTATGCTCGCCGGTTTAGTCGGTATTACCGCCAATGCGGACAGCGTAAGTAACAGCTCTGCTTTGATCATCGGTCTTGTTGCGGGTGTGATTGTGGTCGGTGCTATGGTGCTGCTCGAAAAATTGCGAATCGACGACCCAGTTGGTGCATGGCCTGTGCATGGTGCCTGTGGTATCTGGGGTGGTATCGCCACCGCGCTCTTCTCCGATGTCGCCACGCTGGGCGCACAGTTGACCGGTAGTGTTGTCTACGCCGCTTGGGGCTTCGGCACGATGGCGATTGTCTTTGCTGCCATGAAAGCGGCCGGCATCCTGCGCGTCAGCGAAGAGGAAGAGCTAGAAGGATTGGACTTGTCTGAGCATGGCGCAATCAACTACCCAGAATTTGTATCTGGCGACTAATCGCTAATCGCTGGTTGATAATTTCGGGGTCATTTTGGCAAACAATCTCGGAGATCATACAATATGATGTTCGAGATTTCACCTATTTACAAGCCTACTGAACCCCGATCAAATAAGGAAATGGAGAAGCGATGTTAGATATAACGACAACCCTTGAACAAAATAACGGTGCAGACCGCCTCAGCATCCCGTTTATCGCGCATGTCGAGTGCAACCAATTGGTCAACCGTGGCCCTCATTTCCAAATTCCGGTACGTGCTTCGTATACGGGTATGAAGAAAACCTATTCAGTTGAGGTCAGTGGCTTTCGGTTGACGACAGAGCATGTGAACAATGTGCCAACGTTGATCGAGCGGCTAATGGAAGGGGTGACACGGCTCGGCCGCATTCCTCATTACGTCTTTATTGCGCGTGATGCTGGTGTCGTTTACCCCGTTTACACCATCGACGATGAAGTGTTAGCCCCCACACCTTATGGCCCCCTATTCCAGCATATCGAATTAGCCGTTGTGCGGAAGCGTTTGGGCGATTATCTGCATGACATCAAAGTGCTGGGTGCGAAGGGACGAACCGACAAGTTTCATGTGCGCGGGGTAGACCGTCACACGTTGCAGCTTGTACGGCCGATCTTCTATTTGAAAAAGCGTGATGTCACCAAAGAAGATGATTTCTGGGCGCCTGTTTTCCGCTCGAAAGAAGGCGGACATATCTATGCGTATGCGGCCAGCGACCGCCGTGAAGCGGTGATAGATAGTGGAAAAGAGGTGCTTGTACTACACAATTTGGTGGCGAATGTTCTGAAAGATGACGGCCGTTTGACCAACAAATTTGATTTGCGCCCAGACCGTTTGTTTGCTGAGATGTGGGAGCAACTGAAAGCAACCCTGATAGACAACGGGGATGAATTGACGGTGAGTGGTGTTTCTATCCCGATTTATACGGCCGCGGATGGTGTTACAATCGGTCTCGAAGCGCGGCTAGATGAAGAGCGTTATAGCTTATTCCTCGGTGGCGACATCGACGGTGTTCGTGAACAAGCTGCGGCCGACTTTGCCCGACGTGGTATCGGCGTTTAATTTTTACAAAAAATCGGTGGTCTTTTGACTGTATGGGCAAACAATCACCGCGAAAACAGGACGCGCATCAGGCATGTATGGCGCGATACGATGTGGGGATATGATCTTAGGTCATATCCCTACAGTTGTGTTATATCGCTAAAGACAAATTTGGGTGCGCGGCCGACTAAAAAAAACAAAGACCTGTGCGGGGACGTGCAAGGTCTAAAAACTGTAAAACAACTATCGATTTGTTTTACAAACAATAGCTTTAGATAAAGATAAAGGAGTTATTACACGATGAGCAACTTGTCTCGTTTGGAAGCGATTTCTTCCATCATTCAAAGAGAGCCAGCATACGGCTTCGACTACGAAAATTCACCATCGGGCGATATGTTTGGGGCAAACGTCTTCAGCATCAGTGTGATGGAGCAAATGCTATCGAAAGCAGCGTTCAAGTCTGTCAAGAAAACGATTGCGGGTGCGCCATTTGACCCTGCGATTGCAGACGAAATGGCTTCTGCGATGAAAAAATGGGCGATTGACCGAGGCGCAACCCATTACGCGCATGTCTTCTACCCGCTGACCGGCCGTATGGCGACAAAGCATGATAGCTTCTTCGACCCCAGTGGCGACGGTGTGATCGCGGAGTTCTCTGGCGACTTGCTCATCCAGCAAGAACCAGACGGCTCTAGCTTCCCCGGTGGCGACCTGCGTGCCACACACGAAGCGCGTGGCTACACCGCTTGGGACATCACCAGCCCTGCTTATTTGCTGGACAACCAAAACGGTACAACGCTGTGTATCCCGACCGCCTTCCTTTCATGGACGGGCGATTCGATGGATATGAAAACGCCATTGCTCCGCGCACAAGCGTCGATGGGCGCACACGCTGCCCGTATTTTGACGGCAATGGGTGAAGAAGATGTGGCGAATATCACCGCCAGCGCGGGGCCGGAGCAAGAGTATTTCTTGGTGGACAAAGCGTTTTACTATGCTCGCCCCGACTTGATGAGCGCCGGCCGCACATTGTTTGGCGCACCTTCGCCAAAGGGCCAAGAGTTTGACGACCATTACTTTGGCTTCATCGAAGATCGAGTGCAAGCGTTCATGTTCGACTTTGAGCGTGAGGCGTATAAATTAGGCATTCCTGTGACGACACGCCACAATGAGGTATCGCCAGCCCAGTACGAGGTTGCACCTGTTTACCAGAGTGCCAACGTCGCGGCCGATAATCAACAGTTGATCATGCACTTGCTGCAAAACGTCGCTTCACAACATGGCTTTATGTGCTTGCTGCACGAAAAACCATTTGCAGGTGTTAACGGCTCTGGTAAGCATCTCAACTTCTCGATTGGCAATTCGACACACGGCAACCTGCTCAATCCGGGTGACACGCCGCACGAAAACACACAATTCTTGGTGTTCTGTGCCGGTATTGTGAAAGCGGTACATGATCGGGCGACGTTGCTCCGTGCTGCTATCGCTAGTGCGGCCAATGACCATCGTCTGGGTGCAAACGAGGCACCACCTGCCATTATCTCTATCTTCTTGGGATCGCAGTTGGCAGACGTGATGGCTCAGATCAAATCGGGTAAGTTGAGCAAATCGCTCGAAGCGAAAGTGATCGATCTCGGTGTGGACACATTGCCAAACCTGCCAGCCCATGCTGGCGACCGCAACCGTACCAGCCCGTTCGCCTTCACGGGCAACAAGTTTGAGTTCCGGGCGGTTGGTTCTAGTCAATCTATCGGTGCGCCTCTGATCGTGGTTAATGCGATGATGGCGGAAGCGTTCGACTTTATTGCGACTGAGTTGGAAGCAGGTAAAGCACCTTTGGATGTGATCAAGGGTATTTTGGAGACGTGTGACAGCGTTTTATTCGAGGGCAATGGCTATGCGGATGCGTGGCACAAAGAGGCGGAGTTTGAGCGCGGGTTGCCGAATTTGCGGACTTCGGCCGATGCGCTGCCTGTGTGGGGCGCGGACGAGACGGTTGCGTTGTTCGACAAATATGGTGTGATGTCTCCGGCCGAAACGGCGGCGCGTTTGGACGTATTTGCAGAGCAGTACAACATGCACGTCAACGTGGAAGCGAATCTCGTGATCGAGATGGCGAAGACAGCCATTTACCCAGCGGCCGTGCGCTACATGGGCGAGTTGGCTAGTTCGTTGGACGATGTGAAAGATTTGGGGATTGACCCAGATACATCGGTGCTGGCCGAACTGAATGAAGCTGTAACAGGCTTGGCGGCCGCTATCAAGGCACTGGAAGAAGCACACGCCCATGCGGATGATGATGCGCTGGCACATGCACGACACAACGCTGACTCGGTACTGCCGAAGATGCTGGAAGTACGCGCCTACGCCGACACGCTGGAAGGGCTGGTCGCTGATGATATGTGGCCGTTGCCGACGTACCAGGAAATGCTGTTCATTCGATAATCCCTTTTTCGTAGAGACGCAAGATTTTGCGTCTCTGCCTTTCTTTTTTCAATCAAGCAAACACATAATTTTGTATTCGTCGATTTAAAGAAAGAGACACAAAATCTTGTGTCTCTACGGAATGAGAAGCCTCTGTGTGAATGCGTGGGGGCTTTTTTTATGGATGATGCATCTAAGTGGTGGTTTGAGTATAATACTTACCTCACCACTTAATTGGGATTGCTTATGTTTGTCGGCCGTACTTCAGAACTCACTTTACTCACCAAATTAGACCAACGCCAGAGCGCACAGTTTTTGATCATGTACGGCCGACGGCGCATCGGCAAGACGGCTTTGCTACAACATTGGATTAATACACAGGCTGATCAAACGCGCTGCTTGTATTGGATGGCGACGCAAACATCAACGGTCAATCAATTGCGTGAGTTTTCGCAAGCACTTTTTCGCCACCGTGATCCGCAGAGTCCCGTGTCGCCCACTTTTAGTTATGAGTCATGGGAGGATGCGTTTCGCGTGGTAGCACAATTGGCGGCCGAACAACGGTTTGTCTTGATGCTGGACGAATTTACTTATGTGATGCAAGCGAACCCTGCCCTGCCGAGCATCATCCAGCGCATTTGGGATCATCAGCTTAAGCAAAGCAATCTGTTTTTGATTTTGACAGGATCGTTGGCAGGAATCATCCAGAGATCGGCTCTTGATTATCAAGCACCCCTATACGGCCGTGCCACCGCCAAACTGAAATTACAACCGCTCTCGTTTGGTGCATTGACGGCTCTTTTGCCCACGATGACGGCCGAGCAACGGGTGGCGGTGTATGCTGTCACGGGTGGTATTCCTGCATATATCGAGCTATTTGACAGCGATCTCAACATCATCACTAATTTGCGTGAACATATCGTTACACCGCTCAATGTGATGCTAAACGATGCTGTTTTTCTGCTGCGTGAACAGGTGGATGAGCCGCGCAACTATATGGCGTTGCTGACAGCGATTGCAAATGGGGCGTATAAATTGGCGGATATTACCGATGCGGCCGGGTTGAACCCATCGAATGCGAATAAATACTTGACGGTCTTGCGTGAACTGGGGTATATCAAGCGTATTGTACCTGTCACAGTGCGCCACCCCGAACGTAGTCGTAACGGTCGGTATGTGTTCACCGATCCGTATTTACGTTTTTATTTTCGCTTTTTACGACCGTATCTAAGCGATATTGAGCGCGGCCGTCTCAATCGGGTGATCAATCTCCTGCATGATCATTTGATCGACTTTATCGGCGCACACACATTTGAAGAACTGTGCCGCGATTGGCTCAATGAGCAAGCTGACCGCGCATTGACACCGTTTTTGATAGATCGCGTGGGTAGTCATTGGGGCAAAAAAGTACAGATCGACATCGTAGGCATCAATTGGCGCACGAAACAGATATTGCTTGGTGAATGCAAATGGGGGCGAAAACCGATTGAGCGGGGCGTGATCGATAAATTGGTGGTGCAAGGGCAAAAGGTGCTGCCGAGCAAAGATGCATGGGACGTGCATTATATGATTTTTGCGCGTGCGCCGTTGACAACGGCCGCACAACAAAAGGCGGCCGCGATCAATGCAACGGTAGTCGATATAGGGCAGATCGAGGCAGACATGATGGGGTATATATGATGATCGATACACACGCACCTTTAACCTTCTCACCTTTCCACTTTTTTAACTTTTTAACCTTCTCACACCTCACCGCATCGGAGTAAAATAAACACAATGCAAGAGACACAACCATCTGCCATTATCGGGCTGCGCGAGATTGCGCGGTCGTTGAGCAATACGCTAGAGCTAGAGGCGACACTTGATTTGATCGTGCGGGAGACGACGGCCGTGCTGCGGGTTGATTCGTGTTCGCTGTATTTGTTGGAAGAGGATGGGGTGACGCTGCGGCTGTCGGCGACGACGGGGCTACGGCGGCAAGTGCTGGGGTATGGCACGTTGCAATTGGGTGAGGGGATGACGGGCGCGGCCGTGCAGCACAATCGGCCGATCTATGCGGCCGTGGCGCGGGAGCATCCTGATTTTAAGCTGGTTGATGCAGAGCGTGAGCGTGAATTGATGTCATTGCTGGCGGTGCCGCTGACGATAGCGGAGCGGCCGATTGGCGCGATCAATGTGCAGACGCGGGACGCGCACACCTTTACGCCGGACGAGATCGAAATGTTGTTGCTGATCGGCGATTTGGCGGCCGGGGCATTGGTAAAGGCGCAATTGTTTGACGAACAAAAGATGCAGATCGAGGACCTACGTGCGCTGGCCGAGGTGAGCGAAGCGGTGACTTCACCCCAATATCTGGATGATATGCTCGATATTGTGACAGATATGGCGGCGCGGTCGATGAATGTGGCGGTGTGTGCGCTGTTTATGCTGGATGAGTCGGCCGAATATCTGGAGCTGCGGGCGGCGCAACGACGAAGTGCGCTGTATCAAAACAGACGGCCGATTCCGGTCGGCCGGGGCGTGATCGGCCGGGTGATGGCGAGTGGCAACACCGTTTATATTCCCGAAATCGCGCAAGAGCCGGGCTATGTCAACCCGACGCTGGCGGCCGAAGATGGGCTGGTGTCGATGCTGGCTGTGCCGTTGAGTGTGCGGGAGCGCGTGATTGGTGTGATGGCGTGTTATACCCAAGTACGGCGCAAATTTACCGACGATGAAGTTGCCTTTATCTCGACGATGGCGAATCAAACGGCACTGGCTATCGAAAACGCGCATCTGGTGACCAATGCGGCGATCACCCGCGAAATGCACCATCGTATCAAAAATAATTTGCAGATGGTGGCGATGTTGATGCAGTTGCAACTCCCGGATGCGGACAAGCTAGACACCCGCGAGGTGCTGGAAACGAACATGCACCGCATTCGCAGCATTGCGACGGTGCATGATGTGCTGTCCGAAAAAGGGTATCGCTTGGTCGATGTGAAGGATGTGCTGGAACGGATCGCGCAGGCGACGGTGGAGGCGGTGAATGCACCATTTCGGCAGGTGGGGATCACGGTATCGGGCGAGTCGGTGAGCTTGCCTAGCCAGACGGCGACGGCGTTGGCGTTGGTGGTGAATGAGCTGGTGCAAAATGCGGTTGAACATGCGTTTGTCGGCCGTTCCAAAGGGCATATTTATGTGTCGATGGTGCGCCAGGCGGACACGATTAAAGTGTGGGTGCGGGACGATGGGGTAGGGTTGCCAGATGTGTATGAGCATGGGCTGGGGCTGGAGATTGCTACGACTTTGGTGGCCGATGATTTGAATGGGGAGATAGTGTTCAAGCGGGTTGATCCGGGGACGGAGGTGATGTTGGTGTTGCAGATGGGCGGCCGGGAGATGGTTGGTGGTTAGCGGGCGTTGTTTTTTCACCGCAGAGGCGCGGAGATTTGTCGGGGGGTGATGAGGCAGTTATGCGAATTGTGATGACGGGGCCGTTTGGGTTTCGGCCGAAGAAGACGATGCGCTCGCGGGCGTTTCGGCTGGCGCGGGGGCTGGTGGCGCGGGGGCATACGGTGCGCTTGATCATGCCGCCGTGGCACACGCCAGAGGAGGGCGGCCGTACATGGGAAGAAGACGGCGTTCAGTTGCAGTATGTGCGTGTGGATGATAATCCGGTGGCGATTACAGCGCGATTGATAAGAGAGACGGCGCGGTGGCGGCCGGATGTGATCCATTGTTTTAAGCCGATTGCGTATTCGCAGTTGGTGGCTGTCTATTTTAATCGGTTGTCGGCCGTGCGGGTGGTGATGGATATGGATGATTGGGAGGGCTGGGGTGGCTGGAATGGGTTGAGTGAGCGGCCGTATGTGGCAAAATGGGTGATCGCCCAGCAGGAGCAGTGGGGGATGCGGGAATGTGCGGGGTTGACGGTGGCGAGTCGGCAGTTGGAGCGGTTGGCGATTGAGGCGGGTGTGGCGGCCGGGAAGATCAGTTATTTGCCGAATGGGTCGGGGATTGAGGCGGGTGTGGTTGATCGCAGAGGCGCGGAGGGGCGCGGAGAAAGAAAGCAGAGTAAGAGGTTGTTGGTTTATAGTCGGTTTTTTGAGTTTGATGTGGCACGGTTAGTGGCGGTGATCGGGCGAGTGTATGCGAGTGTGCCGGATTTGCGGGTGCTGGTAATCGGGGCGAGCTTGCATGAGGGAGATGGGCGGCGATTTAATCGTTTGCTGACAGAGGCAGGGCTGAATGACATTATCGACAATGTGGGCTGGGTGGAGGAGGTGGCTCTACCGGGGTTGATGCGGTCGGCGGCCGTGGGGATTTATTTGATGGATGATACATTGCTCAATCGGGCGAAATGTCCGGTTAAATTGGCTGATATGATCATGGTGGGGCTGCCGGTGGTGGGGGAAGCGGTTGGGCAGGTGACAGAGTATGTGGATCACGGCCGGACGGGGCTTTTGCGGCCGTCGGGCGATGTGGATGGGGTGGCTGATGATGTGACTCGATTGTTGAAGGATGGCGATTTGGCGCGGGAGATGGGGGAGAGGGCGGCCGAACGGTATCGGTTGTTTGAGTGGGAGCGGGCGGCCGAGGTGGTTGAGGGGGTTTATCAGTAAGTTTTTGACCGCAGAGGCGCGGAGGGGTGCAGCGTTTTTCAACTGAAATACTGATTTACTGACAAACTGAAATACTGACACACTGCTTTTATGACTATAATCGGCCGAATATGTATGGTGAAATCGTATTACGCGATGATTTTAGCGGTGAGTGGTGGCATTTTGTTGATCCTGTTGAGGTGATCGAAGTGGTGGATCGCGCTGATCTGATGGCGCAGTTGCGTTATATCGAGCAAGCGGTTGAGACGCGGGGGGTGTATGCGGCCGGATTGCTAACGTATGAAGCGAGTGGGGCGTTTGATGAGGCAATGGTGACGCATGAGGCGGAGCGGCCGCTGGCGTGGTTTGGATTGTATGAAAAACCCCGGCCGTTTGATTTGACCCGCTTCCGTGATGAGGAAAAATGCCATACGATTGGCGCATGGCGGCCGACGATTACCGAAGCACAATTTGCGGCCGCTATCGGCACGATCAAAGAGGCGATTGCGCGGGGGGAGACATATCAGGTCAATTACACATTCCGGCTACGTGCCGACTTTAGCGGGTGTGTGCGTACCTTTTTTGCCGATCTGCAACGGGCGCAGATGGGGGCGTATGGGGCGTTTGTCGATTTGGGGGATAGCGTGATTTGCTCGGCTTCCCCCGAACTGTTTTTTACGCTCGATGGGGATGTGGTGGAGGGGCGGCCGATGAAGGGGACGGCCCCCCGTGGGTTGACATTGCTGGACGATGAAGCCCGAATGCGCTGGCTGGCACAATCAGTCAAAAACCGGGCGGAAAACGTGATGATCGTCGATATGATCCGCAATGATTTGGGGCGAATCGCGGAGATTGGGACGGTGCGTGTGCCAGGTTTGTTTGAGGTGGCGCGTTACCCGACGGTGCTGCAAATGACATCGACGGTGCAGGCGCGGACTGTCCGGCCGTGGGCAGAAATCGTCGCCGCGCTGTTTCCGTGTGCCAGCATCACGGGTGCGCCCAAAGTGAGTACAATGCGCCTGATCCGCGAGCTAGAAGGCGGGCCACGTGGCATTTATACCGGGTCGATTGGGTATCTTGCACCGGGCAGGCGGTCGCAGTTTAATGTGGCGATTCGCACGGTAGCGATTGACCGGGTGCATGGGGTGGCGGAATATGGCACGGGGGGCGGCATCACGTGGGACAGCGAGGCGGCCGATGAGTATGCGGAGGCGGTGGTGAAGACGCGGGTGCTGGAAGCGCGGCCTGATTTTCATTTGTTGGAGGCGATTTTGTGGCGGCCGGGTGATGGTTTTTGGCTGCTGGATGAGCATTTGGATCGGCTGGCGGCGAGTGCGCGGTATTTTGGGTTTCGGTTTGATCGGGGTGGTTTGGAGAAGGCAGTTGCCGCAGAGGCGCGGAGGGGCGCGGAGAAAAAAGAGGGGGATAGTGATAAGAAGGTGCGGGTGCGGTTGTTTTCGGATGGTGGGGTGCGGGTTGAGGTTGAGTCG
>CALECP010000336.1 GCA_937949915.1 uncultured Anaerolineae bacterium | reverse complement strand
CTGCAACCCAAGAGGTTGGAACATGTGGTGTAACGACCGAATGCACGTTTCAATCCCATCTGCTGGGAAGGGGGTGCTGCAACAAGTTGATGAATTGGCCTGATGGTGCATACACAATTGAAGTTTCAATCCCATCTGCTGGGAAGGGGGTGCTGCAACCGACCCGAAACCCGAAGGCGGTCGTGCCTATGGATTGTTTCAATCCCATCTGCTGGGAAGGGGGTGCTGCAACAGTGAGCCTTTCATCAGTGTATCGAACTGGTATGTTGGTTTCAATCCCATCTGCTGGGAAGGGGGTGCTGCAACTATACAGCAACCGTTGACACAACAACAATCGTACAAGTTTCAATCCCATCTGCTGGGAAGGGGGTGCTGCAACTACGCTCGAAAATGGAAAATGGAAAAAAGTAGCAACGTTTCAATCCCATCTGCTGGGAAGGGGGTGCTGCAACGGTAGTTATCCACAAGCCCCTTTATTGCATCTAATCGCTTCTAAACGCTGTTAATCGATAGCCAATTAAACAGCGATCTAGCCCCATCAAAAGTTTACCAAAAATACAGTATTTTGCAAATAATCGCTTCAAAAAAACAACGATTTTCACCCCCCTGTTCACTTCTATTCGCTTACAATCACACATAATCGCGTTTTCCGAGGGGCATTCATGTTTGTATGAACATGATAAGATGAACAAATAGAAGTTGACAAAACACAAAAGCATGTATTTTTGTGCGAAAAGTGACGTTCTCGTACCCCCTCAATTATACCATAACCTTACCCATCTCCCCCCTCGCCTACACAATCAAAATACCTCCCATCGTCTTCGTCAAATCATTCCCAAACACCTCAATGCGCTCCTCCGACCACTTCGACAATGGATAAAAGCGAATGCTATCTGTCGTCTGTTCTTCTACATAAGGCTTGAGTCGCTTCTTCAGTGTCGCTAACTGTTTGCGATCCAGATCGCACTCAAACACACTGTACTGCATCCGAAAGCCCGTCCCTTCCAAAATTTTTACCACCTTACGCCGTCGCTTGTCATTAGAAATATCATAGCTAACTACGATTCGCATCACACACCTCCCCAACGGCCGCGCCCTTTCCATCTCTTCCTACTCTTCCCGCTTTTCCCAGCCTTTTCCATCGTCACCGTTTTCCCTTCCAGTGCTTCATTCGCCAGTGCATCGGCCAGACGATTGCCCTCTCGCAGCACATGCCGAAATACGACCTCTTCAAAATAGCGTGTCTCCGTCACCGTTTCTTTGTGCAGCACCTTCAGCCGGCCGCTTATCACCCGGCTACGCCCCTGCATCTGACGCACCACCGTCTCCGAATCGCTGACCAGCACTACCCGGCGTAGTCCTAGTACACTCGCCAAGCGCAGCCCCAGCAGCACCGCCTTATACTCTGCCTCATTATTGGTCATCGATGGCATCTGTTCACTCAGCCAGCCACAAAATTGCCCATCGGCCGTGCGCGCCACCGCACCCGCACCCGTCCAGCGCCCCATACCGCCGCCCGTTGCACCATCTACATGAATCACGATCTCATCATCATGCCGTCTGCGCCCCACAGCCTCCACACGTCGCCGCCAGCCCCGCGGCCGTTGCTCACTTTTATGCTTAATTTTAATCTCATTCTCAATCGTCATCTGTCAATCCTCACGCCCGGACAAACCGAGCGATCCGATCAACTCAGATCATCCCGTTTCTTCCAGTATCATCAATTGGTGCAACTCATCTAGGGAAAGTGCGGTGATCACCACATGTCCCGTATCCAAAACAAGCGCACTTTTACGCTTCCTACCAAACGTCAAATCGATTCGCATCGTCTCATCCGTCGCTGCTATCAGCCGCCGAATGCCAGACGCATCTGTCCGACCCAACGTGACAATTCGTTCTTTTACTACATAACCACTTGGTTCAATCGGTATCACTTTCATACATACCAGTATAAACCATGTTTGCTGATAGCTAAAAGCTAATAGCTATCAGCTTTTAGCTATCAGCGAATCACAAACGGCTCGAACTGCTGGCGATCACCCGCCACAATTTGGGCGATTTGCCGCGCCTGCAACATCATTATCTGACGCATATCTGTCTCGCCGCCTGGCCCTGCCATCGGGTGAAATTGCTTGCTGTCTAGCCGTGTTTCGTATGCTCGCAAAACTTTTTCTACACCCGCGTCGCCTAGCTCTACCGGCCGCCGCGCATTGTTTGTCCGCACAAATTCCTCTGGCGCAATCAAACGCGCATTGACCAATTGCAACACCAGCGCATCCGCTATCACCGGCCGCCACTCTTCCACCAGGTCAAGCGCCAGCGACGGCCGCGCACTCCGCACCTCATGGAAAAAGCCCAACCCCGGATCAAGCCCTACAACATGCACGGCCGCCAGCACATCCTTCGTCACCAACGAGTACGCAAAACTCAACAGCGCATTAAACGGATCAGGTGCAGGATAGTATTGCCGCTCCTGAAACCCCCACGCGGCCGTCAAAAAACTGCGTACCGCCTTGAAATACCACGCACTCGCCCGCCCCTCATAGCCCCGTAGCTCATTCAGCGACCGCGCCCGTGCCAGTTGTCGTTGCATCGCCTGCATTCCCTCTAATCCCTGCTTGAAAAGCCGCCTATCCAACGGCGTTTGACGGCGCG
The DNA here is from genome assembly GCA_937949915.1 of uncultured Anaerolineae bacterium. Lineage (GTDB taxonomy): Bacteria > Chloroflexota > Anaerolineae > Promineifilales > Promineifilaceae > CALECP01. Next base: position 11,419 of record CALECP010000336.1, on the reverse strand, counting down.
TTTGGCGCTGCAAAATCGTGCGCTGATTCGTTATTTTTCCCAGCACCATCCCTTTCGCAATGCCCAAGCGCACACTATCCTGACCAAACGCCTGGTACTGCTGCCGTCGCAACGCCGCATGAGACGAACCTTCTTTCTCTGTGTGCATTCGGTACCGACCCCGGCTGGTCAAATACACGACACGAATATCGCGGTCTACCATCGCCGTCAGTGCTGGGGTTGTCATGTTGACATTCCCCATCACCACCAGCTTGTCGATTTTCGCCATCGGTATCTCATCTATCACGCGGCTGCGCTTCTTTACCACCAACCGCTCACCGCTACGCCCAACTTGAGCGCCCTGTTCTTTAATGTACACTGCTGTCATCGTTGTTTCTCCTGGCTAATCGCCCTACTTCAGTCGATACATCTCGTCGCGCACAAAAAACCAGCCAATAAATTGGAAGCCTTCCTCAAACGTTGTGATCGACGATTTCTGCGGGTGCATCTGCAAACCGATTTGCTTCAGCGTACTGCTTGCATGACGTGCGGCCGCCTGCACCCCCTTTTCAGATTGTGCCAACACCACAAAGTCGTCTGCATAGCGCACCAGATGCCACCCTTTTTTCTGCATCGCCCTATCGAGCGCATGCAAATACAAGTTGCACAGCAATGGTGACACGACACCCCCTTGCGATGTTCCGGCCGTGTTCGGGCTACCCTGCCACGCATTGAGCACCCGTGCATGAAGCCACTTTTCTATCAGCCCATACACCGCCTTTGGCACACGCCACTGCTGGCACAGCCGCAGCACCCGCCGGTTGTCCATGCTCCCAAAGCAATTTTTGATGTCTGCATCGAACACCCAGATTGCACCGGCCAGACGCGCTTCCCGAATCGCTTCGGCCGCCGTCTTTGTCGAAAGCCCCGACCGAAAGCCATGACTACACGACAGAAAGTGCGGCTCCCATACCGGCTCTAAATAGTCGTACACCGCTCGCTGCACCACCCGATCCCGAATCGCCCAAAGCGTGATCGGCCGTAGCTTCGCATTCGCTTTTGGTATCAAAATGCGTTTGACCGGCGTAGGCATATACGTCCCCCGCCGCAGTTCCCAATGCAACTGGTCGATATGCTCATCGAGATTGACTTCAAACTCCGCCACCGTCGCATTCGCACCATTGCCGCTATTGCCCCGCACAGACAACCATGCCCGCTGGAGCGCATCGCGTTGAAACGCCGATTGCGCGGGTGGATACGTCAGTCCCCGGCCGGGGCGCAAGCCGCTCGGCCACGGCCGTTTATGACCTGTCATTTGTTGCGGTCTTCGTATGCGTTGCCTCTTCATAACTGCCGCCCCCTACGCCACCACTTACCTTGTGGCCGCTTTATCTTGGGCAACCGCAACCAGCGCGGCTTTTGCCACGTCACACGCGGCAACAATCTGCCCTTGCTATACGTCCGCATCGCCACCGCCCCGATCACACACGTACTGGTCGCACTCAGCACACTACCGGCCAGCGAACCGATAACAGGCACCGTCTTCACCGCCGTCTGAATCGCATACTGCACCGCCATCACACTGCCTACAATCGCCACCGCTTCTTTGCTGATCCCGCTCATCGGCCGTCCAAACACGGCCGCCATTCGCATCACCAGCCCGATATGGGTCAGCGCCAGCACCGGAATATCGAGCCCCGGAAATGGTTGCGCCCCGATGATCGCCGCAAAAAAGGCAGATTGGCGCGTCAGTCGCCATGCGGCCGTCCGGCGCAATGATGTGACTTCTCGCCCCAAAATCACCGCCAACTTGGGAACGGCCGACAGCATTGCAGGTAGTAACACATCATCCACCCCCGTCCCTGCCAGTGCAGAGACAGGCACAACCGGCATCCCCAGCCACCCTTCCGCAGCGGCCGCCGTCAGCTTTGCCCTTTCTGGCTGATCGATTTTGTTGAGCGCGATCAACACCGGCCGCCCTGTCGAGCGCAATGCCGAAATCCAGCGATAATCGGCCTGCGTAATGCCCCGCCGTGCCGAGAGCAAATAGACAACCAGAGCCGGATCACCCAACGTCATCAGCAGTGCGTCTGCCCCCTGCCACAGCACCTCATCCATAGCGGGGAAGTCTGCCAACACAAACGACCCAAACGGCTCAAGCATAATCGTATCATCGGGTATGATCCGCTCATCCTCCTCCCAATCGAGCAAGCCACCGCGCAAATGGTTAAACAAGGTGCGCTTGCCGACACCGGGCAACCCGGCAAACACCACCCGCGCCTGCCCTTCTTGCCCTATCTCGGCCGCCAATTCGTCCATCTGCCATAAATCAGGCAACTGATCAAACAGCCCCGCACCAGAGAAGCGCGTCACAACGTTATGACCACGCCGTGTCGCTTTTGGTTGATGGTCGTTTCTCTCAAAATCATCATCATATTGTGTCTTCATCATTTTTGTCACTCCGCTCACTGATGACCCTGATCTGGGCGATCATTGAAATTAACATTGTCTACAAATTCACTGCCGTCATTTTCTTCACCATTTTCTCTGCCAGCGCTTTCCCCTTGCATCCACATACCAGTTGGCGCAACTGGGGAAGGCACGGCCGTCGGCAACCGCGCCATCGCCCCGGCCGACAATCCATGCCTCACATTCAGCACTGTTAACCGTGTGCGCTGCCTGTCTGTCACATAAAGCGCACGACGTTGCCCCGCTTCTTGCCACGCCTCTGTCTCTGTCGCCTCTATGCCACTCACCCATTGCACAATGTCGCTTGTCTGTCTTATCGTTTCGTTGAGCTGGGTCATATCGCACCGCCACAATGGCGCGGCCGTCTCTAGCCACGTCGCCCACCACATTTTTTGCGACGCGACCGTCGGATATAAAACACCCAACACATCAAAGCAAGTCAGATCATCGATCCACCCCAGCCGGTCGGCCGCGGCCGGCCGCAATCCAGCCAATACCGCATCATCCAGCGCCATTAATTGGCTACCCAATCCCCCAATGGTTGCAGCAGCTATAGCCGCCTCACGCGCATCATCGAACTGACCGAGTGCATACAGCTGAGCCAGTACGGGCGCAGAAACAGACATATCTTCCCCCTCACTTTCAACGATCTGTCCCACTTGGATTTCCGCGCATAGATCGCTCTGTTGTGCCTGCAACATCTCCCCTATCTCCTCCGTATGGCTGGCTATCTGCTTGCACACGGTGGCAATAGCGCGACACAACTGTTGTTGTGCCACCAGAAGATGACGGTGAACAGTCAATTCATGCCGCCGAAAAGCGAGGCGCTGGACACGGCCGCCCAAAGCAGCCAAACGCTGCCATCGTAGCCACAAAAACGGCAGTCGCCATACTTGCGATAACCAACCGCCGACAGTTGGTTTTGGGTATGTTTCGATGTTTGCATCCCATGCGGTACTCAGTTGTTCATATTCGGCCGATACGGCCGCGATCTGTTCATCTACACCGACAAGTGACAGTGCTATCTCATCCTCATCTTGCACGGCACAGCGTTGCAATACGGTCATCGTATGTTGCAATTGCGCGATTCCACCGACTGGAGACGCATCAAGCGATGCTTGAGAATGCGCCCATAGCGTCTCTTTCATCGTTGTCGCCACCGCTTGTGTCGCCGCTTCAATCGTGGGCTGCATTGCCGCCAAATGATGAACGGCCGTCGTTTTTTGCCAGCGCAGTCGCATCTGCCAAGGGAGTGGATAATGCCATACTTGTGCCACGGGTGAGCGCGGTTGATATTGTTGCCAGACAGCCTCATTTGCTAGGTGCGCCATCAATTGTTGGCGCAACGCATCGAGTGTAAGGGCGGCCGTCTCGCGCCACCTATATGCCTGCTCGCTCTTATCATGCGCCTTTGCATCATCATTCATGCGTTGCAACCAAAGAGCGATTACCCGCTTTTGCCATACGTGCGCCAACCGCTGGCGCAACACATCTGGCGACCAACCCCACTGGGCAACCCCCATGCTGCCCAGTAGCATCAACGGATATTGGCGTAGCTGTTGGTCAACAGATGCACCTATAGGCGTAGCGATCACCGTATACAGCACGAGAGCCACTTTTTTTGTCAGTGCTTCAATCGCAGGTAAGTGCAGGCCTTGTTCATTTGTCATACCGATGGCATACACGCCCTTATCCCAATGCGAAAGATGCGCTTCGCTGGTATGCAAGCAATGTTCACTTTGTTGGGCGGCCGTATCAGGGGGTGAAATCCACAATAGTTGGGCCGATAATCCGACCCCTAACTGCTGGTAGACTGCCTCAGATACCCGCATTCGCACCATGTCGGCCGTGCTGGGGTCGCACGTCATATCACACAATACATACAGGTCTATCTCTTGTGCCGCTGCCACTTTCCACCCTTGCTGGAGCAGCTTTTGTCGCGCTTGTACGGCCGCGACTTGGTGAATCGCCCCCAGCAACTTTGCCTCATCAGTTACAGTCGCTGCATCCAAGACAGACAGGACATCTTGCGGCACATGTTCTTGTTTGCAGCGCGTTAAAAACAAGGCGACGGCCGCTGCTGCCGTTTCGCCACAGGTCACGATTACGGTTCTTCTAATAACTGGCATCTTTGCCTCCTCTATCGCATGAATGGGGGCGGCCGATGGCACAACGGCCGCCGCGCCCCCCTACTCATTTGCCTACTTATTGCCTACTTAACTTAACCGAGCAGCAAACCGTTCTGCTCAACCGTCTCTGGTGTTTGATTAAACAAGCCACCATTAAACGCTTGCATCGCCTTTAATTGTTCTGCATATTCGTGGACGGCCATCTTGAGTTCGCGTGTCGTATCATCAACGTTATGCGGCAAATTATTACAGTACGCTGTCAACTGTTGAATCGCCGCTTGCAGCCCTTGCTTGGCGATATGACCGTCGATGCGCTCCATCGTTTCTTCCACCAAATCATCTTGGTTGCCAAACGCCGCAATCGCATTGTCGAGTCCTTGCGCCAGCTTGTGGGGTCGAGCCAGTGTCGCCGCCGGTTTGTAGTAAAACCACGCCCCATTGGTGTACACAATGCCGTAAATAGACCCCAGCGCAAATGCCAGTTTCGCCCGTTTGCCATCCGCCATAAACGCAGGCAATACAAACAGCGAGCGTTGTCGTTTTTTCGCTTCCACATCCCGCTCATATTGATCATATTGCTGCAAGGCTGACAGGGGCGCACCCGCCGCTACCACCAGTGCTGTCACGGTGTATGGGTCAAACGTCGAGACGATCATTTCTTCATTGTCAAACATCGTTTCTTTGTCATTCGGTACGCCCATTACTTCGATGCGGGCCAACCCAGTGCCACCCCCCATCAAGCGGGTACGGTTCACATTCCATGATGGTGCAGCCAACCGGAACAGTTGCGCCCGCCGCGCCGCTGCGCTCATCACATCTTCTTGATCACGCATCGCTTGCTCGACTGTGACCGCGCGAATAGGGTCAAAAATAGTGTGCATGGCACGTTGCAATTGCGTATGCAAAGCGGCCGTCGGCAAGTGGGTCAAGGCAAGCGGTTCGTCTAGCTGACAGGCACTTTTGAGATCGATTTGGGATGGCGCATAGCGCTGATACAGCGTTTCGATATACGCTTCTGTCGCCAAACTGATACGTGCCACGCCTTCTTTGCCTACCGCTTCTGTGCGTTGGGGCAGGTCGGCCGTAAGCTGTTGGTTGATCCCACGCAGGCGGTCTCCCAATTGCCGGATCGCCTCATTGTGTGCGCTGCAATCTGTCATCAACTGTGTCCACAACGTGCTTTCGGCACGACATACCATCTTTTCTAGGCGCAGACCAAATAGGTTGTTGGCGGCCGCCACATACTGTTTCAGAGCCTTATCCATCCGTGCTTTGCGGCCGCCCAGCAATGAGAAGCTACTGGCAGTGCCATACAATGCTTGCTCTCGTTCGGTCAGGTGCAGCGCGGCCGTTTCTATCTGCTGGGTCAATGTTTTCGTCGTGGTGCGGTTGCTTGTTACATGCGCCGACAAAGTTGTTCTCACCGCTTCGATGACCGCAGCAACAGTGGGCAAATTGCGCTCACGACTCAATAAGTAAGTGTTCAGCCAAGCGGTTAGGCGCATTTGTTCTTGCGCTACAAAGCGCGTTATATTGTGGGCAATCGTGCGCTTGTAATCATTATCAAGCCGGTTGCCAAAGCCGCGCACAATGTTCACAGCCATATCGGCCGCTTCGGCCGCCCGCATGTCGCGCACACTGTCAGGCAAATACAGCAACGCTTCGATCACTGTGTCTGAAACAGGATCGTGCAACAAGCGCGGCCGCCCCTGCTCTGACAAAAGCGGCAGCATCAACGTCGATGCGTCCTCTGATACGCTGTCTTCATCGGCCGCATCTGTCTCACGCAGCAAACGTTGTAACACCTGCTGCAACAAACGATCTGCAAACAACAGTTGCACCTTCGGCGCGGGAAATTCAATGATGCCAATCCCCATGCTCGCCAAATACGTCCCTTCACCTTCCTCTGTCTGACCGATCACCACCGTGTCAAGATTGTCGAACTCATTTTCTCCTTTGCGGCCGACTTGCGTCCCAATCTGCAAAAAGAGCGACTGTGCCACCATGTCTGCAAGCTGCTTGAAACTACGCCACGTATTCCCTTTTTCGTCCACTCCATCAATCACATAGCACAAGTCAAACGGTGGCTCATACATCTCAACCGTATGCCCGCCCGGATACGTCGCCCGAAATGGCTGATTACTCATCATCAGATATTCCAATTCGCGCAAGGCGGCACCTGTATTCGATTTCAAATGCGGACTATTAATGCCCATATATGCTTGCGGCAGGTAGCCGACGAGCGTGATCTGACTAAACTCGCCCTGCACCCCCAGCTCATTGCAAATGTCACGGCAAGTGATCGCTGCATCAATAAACGCGCCAGAGCCTGTGCCACCGCCAAAGCCGACAGCGATGATAATGTTGATACCGCTTTGGATAGCGGCCCCTTCTGCGTCGATGTCGCGCCCAGCTAAACGCCACAAAACTGCTTCCATCTCCTGCCGAATGGTAGGGTAATGCCACAGAAAAGCAGTTAGACCTAGTGGGCGCGTCGCTTTTGCGCCGTGCCGAAGCGTGGTCGCTGGCTGGCGTAGCAGCACGTCGCCAACTCGGCCGTTGATCGCTGGGTTGCGATCTAAATTGCGACAGATGCCGCCTATCGACACATCACCAATGTTATGCCATTCATTATCTGGCTCGAGCGTCACCATTTGCCCACCGTCTCCTGTGACAGAAGTCGGCTCGGACGTGGTATCGAAGGCACGAATAACAATTTTTTCCTCCCATTCGTCTCCATAGCTATCGATCAGCTTCGCTTTTAAGCGACGCATTGTTTCAAAGCCTGCCCCACCAAAAGCGAAGAGTGCAGTAGGGCGCATTTTCTGTAGTTGAGTCTGGTTATCGTTCATTTTTTACTCCTTGGAATTTTTACTTGTTAGTTGTAAACAGCTTGATGTGCGTTCAACATACTCGCTTGGGCGACAGCAAAACGCATCTGTAGATTTTCGTAGCGCAAACGAGCCGCACCGATGGCGATGATGGTGTTATCATCGAGTTGTTGGTCAGGATGAACCGTTTGTTGGTTGACGGTGACACCAGCGCTGCCCCGCACCGCGATAGCATGAATCCGGCCGCGCTTTTCTGTCGCGGTCAGTGTGATTTGCCCCGTCGCTCCAGCCAGAACGATGTCCGCATTGCCACCGCCGATAGTCACGACCGTTTTGCGGAGACGGGCGAGATCGATATGTTGTTGACCTCCCACCAAATGACCGGACAGCACAGACAGCGTACCGGTGACGAGCGGCCGTTGACGCTGCCATAACAACCAACCAACCCCGCCGCCGCCGGTGACAATAGCAAGCACGGCCGTGAGCGAAAGCACCCACTTCCCCCACCCGATCCCACCACTCGTTGTCTCGATGACAACCGGCACAGGCGCGGTTGCAGTCGGTGTAGGCGATGCCGTCGCTGTTGGCGACGGAGTATTTGTCGGTAACGGTGTCGCTGTCACCGTTGGTGATGGGGTTGATGTATGGGTCGGTGTCGCCGTCACCGTTGGCAATGGCGTTTGTGTCGATGTCCGGCTCGGTAGAACAGTTGGAACAATTGGAGCAGTTGGTGTCGGCGTAGGCGTAGCGGGCTGGCGGGCATAATCCTGCCATACAGCTACCTCACCAAGCCCTCGGATAATCAATGTCCAATCACCTGAAAGTGGATTGTCGAGTACCCATATTTCTTCGCGCTCGCCCTGAAAGCGCGGCGTAGCGGCCGCTTGCCCATTGGGAGCGAGCAGGTGGATCGTCTGTCCACTGTCTGCTTTGCTGATCACCAGCGTCGTTTGCTTTGTCCCTTCCGCTATCTCGATAGTGCGCCGCACACCCCCTGCCCCGACAGTGGTGTCGATAATTTTCCCTGCGGTTGCGCGGTCGGTCAGCGAAACAATGATGTCGTGGTAGATGTCGGTTAGATGCACGGCCGCGCTCGCTTGGTAAAACTGTCCGGCCGTTTGCGCGGTCAGCGCCTGCCACAACGGCCGCCACACCAGAGCCAGTTGCTCGTCCTCGCTCGTTGTCTCATTGACCAATAACACCACAAACAGGCGGATGTTTTCGGCCGCCAGCACATCCCCCAATCGCTGGAGAGCGTGGTGGTAGGCGGCCGTATTCTCTTGGTCTTCCCATGCAGGCATCCCGTCGCTCAGTAGCACAATAGAGCGGTTTTCTGTCTCTGTCTCTGCGAAGCCAACATACGCTTGTTCCAGCGCCAGCAATGGGTCTGTCCACCCCATTCGCACCGGCTCGGCGATCTGGGACACCAGCGCTTGACGGGTCGCAGCACTGTCGATCAGGGTCAGCGGAATCAGCGTTTCGGCCGTGCCACCAAATGACACTATGCCAATTGCGTGCGCCTGCTGCTCGTCGATACCGAGATAGGTTACAAACAGACGCGCTGCATCGATCCGCAAGTGATCGGGGTCGTTGCCCACACCACCATGCAACTCCCACATCGAATTGCTGTTGTCGATCACCAGTTGGATCGCTTGGGGTGATTCGGCCGCGCCGACGACACCTGTTTGCACCAACAGGAAAACAAGCAACAGTGTGGTGATAATCACGGAAAGCGTAAAGCATCCACAGCCGCGATACATCCATTTGCGACTTGCTTTTCTCAGTCGTTTTCTTTGCGCTTGAAGCGATCTATTGCGGCGCTGGGTTGTTGGGAACATCGATCTATCTCCTTTGCCCCGATCCAAAAGACCGGAACAACTATCAGTGATTGGTTACTGATAGTGTCCCGGTCTTGGCAAGGGGAAAATACCCCAAAACAGACAGCTATAGAGCGATTTTTAGATGGAAAATACCCTTTCTATGCGTTCGCTACCCTCTATTTTTGTGTACTGAAGTAATCGTGGAAGTGAATGGCGAGAAAAGTGCGTTTTTGCCAGCGCCCTTCGTCGTCTGGCAACCCAAGTGTGTTCATATATTTGCGGTACATTTCGGCTATCGTCCCTGATATTTTTTTTGTACCAAGCATCTTACCTGTGCGCGTCCGAGGAAGCAGATTATCGATCTTATCGTTGGTGAATCCGGCCGCCAAACCACGTAAAATCGCCGTCTCCCGCTCGCTTAATTCCATCACAAAAAGCCGTTTCATATGTTGCTCCTGAACTTGCTGTAAATCTTTGCGCTTTTCTATCGCTTGGCGGGGGGTATCGTAGGTGATCAGTTGCGCGACGATGGGATTGAGTTCGGTCAAGGTGAATGTTTCAATAGGGATAACCGTACTCTGGTGGCGGTGTTGCTCGTGCATTTGGTCTGTGTCAGCAAATTCGTCTTCGGAAACAAGATGCCACATTTGGTCATCGGCATCGAACAAAATTTGCGCGGCCGACATCGCAGAGACAGCCATCGACTTTCGGCCGCCTGCAATGCAGCAATGGATCGTTGCACCTCGCTGTTTGTATTGCCGGAAAATATCGTACAGCATCAAGTAAGTGGCTCTCGAATGCGCCCTGGTTTCTACGTCGCGGATCGCTTTTCCTTGACAAGTAATCGTATGGCGGCGGTAGATGAGCGGCCGAGCATGACGGTCTTGTTTATACTGGGCGCGACGCACATAGATAAATTTGTCTCGGTAGATGCGCTCCAGCATAACAAATTCATCATCCAACCGTTTGACCGCTTGGTGCATCGTGTATTTTGTTGTCCATTCTCGCGTTTGGTCTAATTGGTTGTCTGTATGGATGATGCAAATTTCATCGAACCGGCCGCCCCACAATTCATCCAGGGCAAGCGTAACCACTTCGGGGCGTGTCCCTAATGTGGCAATAAAAACGGTGGGCTGTTCTTGATAGTCACGGTGGTTGGCGTTGATCGCTGGCATCGTGTTTTCCTCCTATTTCGTTGTTTTTTTGCTTCTTCTATTTCGTTAGCTCTTCTTTCCTCTCATTAGAGTGACACATCTTCTAATCGCCCAAGCACGGCTAGGCTGTAGGTTGACAGAGGTTTGTGCGAATATCTGTGATGATCGTATTTATGCCGGTTATTCTGTGATGAGGCGATCTTTCCGCGCCCGCGCCCGGATGCCTTGCAAATCTATCGCTTCGCCTACGCCATAGCGGGTACGCACCCCCATCGCCTCTGGCACGATGCGTAAGATGGTGGGGAAGTGTCCGGTCAGCCCATGCCATTTAGCCAGCAGCACGGCCGCCCCGGCCGCAAGACCGGGCAAATACACAACGGCCGTTTCCCATTCGGCGGCCGTGAGATCGAGCGAGGCCAGCACGGCCGTTACCTGCGTCTCTAGCGCACTTTCGTCAAACTGCACGCGCCGCCGCACTTCGCGGGTGATTGGCTCTGTTGCCAATTGTGTGATCCGTTCACGCTGATACGCTGTTAATTCATGATCTGAGAAATTGATGATTACCATTTTTATCGCTTCCTATTTTTTATCGAGCGTTCACAAGGCAGGCGAGGTATTCACATAACTAGCCCCCTACATGTCATTGCGGTTTGCGCTTCCTACACGCATATACACAGAGAATTATAACGTTTTGTAGCAACGTTGCATCAGGTACATGCCCTATTTCTCCCATCTGCTGGGAAGGGGGTGCTGCAACTTTGAATCTGATTATCCCAATCGGCGGCTCGTACATGTTTCAATCCCATCTGCTGGGAAGGGGGTGCTGCAACGACCGTTGGGATGAGGATGTGTACGAGGCATTCAGGTTTCAATCCCATCTGCTGGGAAGGGGGTGCTGCAATCCACGGAATCCTGCACTTGGTCCTACCAAGGAAATAAGTTTCAATCCCATCTGCTGGGAAGGGGGTGCTGCAACATGGCAATCTGGTGACTCCTGCACTGCCATTGCGGGTTTCAATCCCATCTGCTGGGAAGGG
>CALECP010000335.1 GCA_937949915.1 uncultured Anaerolineae bacterium | reverse complement strand
GCGGGTGCGATGCGCTTGCTCATCGGGGGTGTCTTCGTCGGCTTTGGCACACGCTATGCAGGCGGCTGCACGTCTGGTCACGCCATCACAGGGCTATCCAATCTCAATTGGCCTAGCTTGGTGGCAACCGTTTTCTTCTTCGTCGGCGGCCTCATTGTCACATGGGGCTTGGGCAACATTATTTTCTAGGAGATAGACAGCATGACAACATTAATACGCACAACAAGCAGCACCCTTTCTGTGGGGGTAGCTGTTCGCACGCTCATTATGGGCATGTATTTTGGCCTCGTTTTGGTCAAATCAGAAGTGGTTTTATGGCAACGTATTCACGATATGTTCCTGTTTCGTGATCCGTATATGTATTTGGTCATCGGCACGGCCGTTTTTGTCGGCGGCATCTCTATGCTTGTCATCAAACGGTATAGCGTCCACGATATGAGCGGCAATAAAATCACCTACAAGCCAAAGCCGTATCATAAAGGCGTGATTTTTGGCGGCACGATTTTCGGGATGGGGTGGGCGATTACGGGCGCGTGTCCCGGCCCGATTTATGCCCAGATCGGCGGTGGTGAATGGATGGCGTTGCTCACGTTTGCGGGCGCGATGGGCGGCATGTATTTGTATGCGTGGTTACGGCCGCGTTTGCCACATTGACAAAGGGTTGCTGACTGGCTGACTGTAGGAACACGATGAATCGTGTCCCTACTTGACTATTCTGACTGCAATTTTTCGATCCGGCCGATAGTACGCTTCGTCTGTGCCAACCATTGATCAACAAACGGCCGGGTCGCTGGATAGGTGCGATTCAGCACTTCATATTGCGTCACCCAATCGTCGAGCAAAACCTGCACTTTTTCGAGCAGCACGGCCGTATCTTTTGCCTCTTCCGCGCTCACTACGGCCGCCTCCAACTGTGCTTTGCGTAGGTCAGATGATAGTTTGGTAGGCTGTGCGGCTGTCTCCTCCAATGCCGCTACATCATGCTGCGCCATCCACACCCCGCATTCGCTCGGCGATAGCAGCCGCTCCAGCGATTGCGCCAAACTGTCATCGCTTTCTGGCGTATCTGGCAGCTCAAAATCGATCTCAAAATACGGCATCAAATCATAATAGTTGACCACATCGGCAAAATGAGAATGCACCGTATGCCACAGCAACGCCACTGTGCCGCGATACGCCGTCGAACCATGCCGATACACCGCTATCGTAAATGGCGGCAGCCAGCGCAACAAATGATTTTGCAAAAAGGCGCGTTGAATGCCTCGCGCTTTCACAGCCATTGCCAGCAAATCGTCATTCCACGCTTGCGCTTCCAGCATGGTCAGATAGGCGAGTAACTGCAATTGCGCTTCGATATGGTCGGGCGAATCGGCCGCCACATCAAGCGGGTAGTTGTCCATAATGACAGCCATCTGCTCTTTGATCGCGGCCGTGTCATGGTCGTGCGTGTGCAAGAATGCGGAGACTGTCGGCGCGACCTGCTCCTCAAACAACGCTTGATGTGCTGCCTGCGCTTCTTGCGTACTGACGGCCGGTAAATCATCTGTCAACTGGGGCAATTTTTGCAGCCCCGCCAATGTTTCGGCCGTCAATCCCTCCTGAAAAACTTTGCCCAGCAACATATAAAGCTCATATCGTTCTTGTGCAATCTCACCACTGGGGTTGCTTGTCGGGTGCATGTGAAACGGATCAAAAGCCAACATGGAAATACTCCTTTAGATCAGATAGAGATAGGTCAGATAGAGATAAGTGATAGAAATGAGAGAAAGACGGGGAGAACAGATGGCATCGACCAAATCTTCTCTTTTCTTACCTTTCCACTTTCCCACTTTTTTACTTTCCTACTCTCTTACCTTCCCACTTTTCAATTAAAAACAGCCTCATAGTAACGAAACGCCTCATCTTCGCGTACTGGGACGAGAAAGAGACCTTCTATTGTTCCCAGGTCGGGATGCTGGGCGTTTACCATGCCTTGCTCAAACCGTTCCGCAAGCGGGGCGCGAAAAATCAGTGCGAAGGGGGTTTTGTCTTCTCGCATTGTGGCTGTTGTCAGCTTTTCGGCCGCCGTTAGCTCGGCCGACACTTCTACCCCGCTCGCCAGCGCAAAAACAAACGCTTGATCGACCAAAGGAACAAAACTGCTGTGTTGTATTTGTTGCAACATAATCACCTCTGCCGCTCATCATACAGACAAACGGGGCGCGTTACAACTTCGCATAAAAAAATCGCGCAAGAGAGTCATCGGTGTGACTGTCTTGCGCGATAGCGTCTTGTTTTATATCGGTTCAGCCAGCCAGCTACGTGCCAAATCGACGCAAGGGAACAGTTTGGCGCGTCAATGTAGCCAGTAACACGAACAGGATAGACACAATACCGGCCGTCATTGTCAATGCAGAAGCGGGTGTCGTTTGTTCTGCTTGCACTGTCACGGCCGTTGGTATCGGCGCGATCAGTAGTGGGCAGCTTTCACGATCTTCACAGCTATCTGTCAATAGCACGTCTGCATCGCAGTCGCTTGTGCCATCCAGATGCACAACGCATTCCCACTCCGCTTCGATCTGCACGGCCGCTACTGCCACCGTCTCAGGTGCTTTTGTAAACACGATTTTATCCGCCTCAAAGCGTGAGCCATCGGCCGCAATCCACATAATCGTTTGATCAAACAGCACATCCCACGCGGGTTGCAAACACACATCTGGCGGCAGCAACTCCTGCTCGCACAGCGATGGTGCGATCAATTGTGATGGCATACACACATTGATATACGCTGGCTTTTCCCATCCATCTGGACAACCAGATGATTGAGGGGGAAGCGGTATATTCGGATTGTAAGGCTCGACAACAAGGACATCTGGTACACAAAAGCGTACCCCCACCGCATACGTCCAACCGGGCGGGCAATCGACGCTGAAATCGGGTGGCGTAGCGATCATAAATTCATCTGGAAAACAGAAGCGCACACCGGGCGACCACGACCATCCGGGTGGACAATCGCCGGGCGCAGATGATATATCGGGCGGCTCGCCTGTGAACACTTCTGGGATACAGCCAAATTGGGACATGACCCAGCCATCGGCGCAATCGACTGATGGGCCTCCCGGTTGCGGTGGTAGGGCGACGATTTGGTCTGGAATACAAAAACGCACACCGACAGGCTGCACCCATCCGGCCGGACAGCCATCGTTGCCGGGCCCGAACGGCTCTTGGGGATCATAGTTGGTTTCTACTTCGGGAACACAGCCGAGATTTGATTCGACCCAGCCCTCTGGACAGCCATCGGGCGGGGCAAGTGGATCGGGTGCAACTGATGTGATTGTGTCTGGCACACAGAAACGCACTCCTACCGGCCGTACCCATCCCGCAGGACAATCGCCTGGTGTGCCGGGAGGCGCATGATCGGTGTCTGCATCAGGTGGCATCAGGACATTGGGCGTACAAAAATTAACATAAGGCGCGCATATCCAGCCATCGGGCGGGAAGCTATCGCGCATCAGTGGTCTTCCTTCTATCGGTGTGCCAACGATGCGCCTTTCGGACATGACCGCCTCACCATCGAGGAAAAAATCGACTTGGTAATCAGATGCTTCAAACGTGCCATCTAAATTGGCATCGCCATACATAACATACACTTTTGTCGCATCTGCCTCTATCCGAACGGCGCTATCTTGCCCTGGCATCGTTTGTGCCGATGCGGCCGGAATCAACTGCAACAGCAGTAGGGTCAACACCAGTATCGCCAACGAACGGACTTGTCTTTTTAATTTGTTCATCTTCTTTTGTTCTCCTTGAATTTCTTGGGTTGACCTCACCGACGGGAATGACTGCCTCGTACATTCAGCTTGGTTTGAGGTCAACAATGTGTGTACTCTGGTATGGAGACGGCCGATGGGGATGCGACCTTTCCAAAAACAATCACAACTGGTTACAGTTGATGCGCTTACGGCCGACTGATTTACTGACAAACTGAAAAACCCTACTCCCATCTCACACAGCTTGACATTATTTTCGCCACCCCCTATGATCGATCTAATTAGATGTGCTAACCAATTTCTGATAAAAGACAGTAGCAAGCGAGGCAGCTAAAGCAATATGTCATCAACGATACAGCACATTCAGCGACGGCCGACCACGGCCGCCGATGAAGCATTTCTACAACAACTGTATAGTAGTACACGAGCGGCAGAAATGGCGCTCGTCAACTGGGATGACACGCAAAAAGAGCAGTTTTTGCGAACACAATTCAACGCGCAAACCAACCAGTATTGGGAAACGTATCCCCAATCGCAATACGACATCATCGAGGCAGATGGTGTCGCTGTCGGCCGAATTTGGACAAACCAATCAGATACTGAGCTGCGGATACTCGACATCACCATCGCCCCCCACCACCGTGACAAAGGCATCGGATCGCACATCATGCGTGACCTGATCGCCATCGGTGAGGCGGCCGCGCTTTCCATTCGGTTCTACGTTTGGCAGGACAACGAACCGGCACAACGTTTCTATCAACGTCATCATTTTCGCGCTGTGCGCCAAGATGGTGCTTATATTTTGATGGAACGATAGCTAGAGACAACTGTAATCGTAAAAAGTAGACAAACGCCTCTCCCGTTCCTGTTTTGACGAACACATATTTTGTACTGTCCGTGTGTTCTCGTTTGGCAGATCGTGTAGGCAAGAAAAATGAGGAGTTCAGATCAAATGAATACGCACCAGTACGTCAATCGACGTAGTTTTTTGCTGATGGCAGGGGCCGCGGCCACGGCCGCTACACTTCCGACCATCATCGGCCGTTCCCACATCCATACCATCGCCCTCCTGCTGCCCCAATCGGCCGTCTATGAGCCATTCGGCCGTCAATTCCAGGCAGGCAGCAACCAATTTTTAGCCGAACACCTCAACACAAACGCCCGCCTCAACATCACCACCCACGACATTCCCTTTACCCATACGCTCGCCCGGCAAAAAATCGAAACATTGCTCAAACACAACCGCCCCGACATCGTGATCGGTGTGATGGAAACGCAGTTTGCTACCCGGCTTGCCGATCTATTTGCCGCCACCCCGTTTCTGCTGGCCAATGTGGGGGCGAATATGACAGACACGGCCGATCTCCCGTTCGCCTACCAATCGTTGCACCAATGGCAGAGCCATGTTGCGCTGGGGCAATGGGCGGCCGTGCAGCATGGCACACGCACTGTCATCGCCGCTTCACATTATGAAAGCGGCTACGATTCTCTGTATGCCTTCGAGCAAGGGTTTGAGCGAGAGCATGGCACAGTCGCGGACACAATCATCACCCATTTGCCAGAGCAATCGGTCGATTTTGAATTGTTATTCGCCACCATCGACAGAGCCAAGCCCGATTTTGTAACCGCATTCTATTGTGGCGACGCGGCCGACCACTTTCTCCACGCATGGCAACATAGTCGTCATGCCGCGCTCCCCCTCGTCGGCAGTTGCCTGCCCACCAGCAATGTGCGCCAACTAGACACAATGCGCTCTGTCAACCTGACGATGATGCGTGTTGTGCCATCTGTAGCCACGACCACGCGCACATTCAACAATCTGATTGAGCAATTAGGCTACGAGTCGCTACAACGAGTGGCAAACGCCATCGAAGAAGCAGAAACGGGCGACACCCCCCTACCCCAAGCATTGCGTGTGGCGATGCAAACGGTGCGCTGGCAACTGTACACGCTGCAACAACGATTCGGCCGTACCTACACGCCACCCCATGCCCCCGACACAGTGACACCCCCTGCCATTCGTACTGGCTGGCTCAATCCATACTTGGCCGCCTAATGGCAGACGGCTTTTGCCGCATCGCGGCGACTGTCACGTTTGTGTCACGCTGTATTGCTATCGTTGATAACAGTGATACACGATTGAAACGAGTGATAACTAATTCAAGGAGAATCAGATGAGTGAACCATTCCTTGCCGAAATTAGAATCGTCGGCTTTAACTTTGCTCCACGCGGCTGGGCGTTTTGTGATGGTCAGATATTGCCCATCAACCAAAACCAGTCGCTCTATTCGCTGCTTGGCACAACGTATGGCGGTGACGGCCGCACCTCGTTTGCCCTACCAGACATGCGCGGCCGGACACCCATCCACACCAGCGCAGCCCATTCACAAGGCAAAAAAGCGGGCGCAGAAACCCACACATTGACCGTGAACGAGATGGCTACGCACGGACATGACTTGATCGCATCGGGCGACAACGGCGTGTCTCCCATCCCGCTCAACAATGGGCTAGCCGCAGCGACAAACGTCTATGCGCCGGCGACGGGAACATCGACCCCGTTGCAGCCCGCCACATTAACCAGTACCGGCGGCGGCCAAGCACACGACAATACACAGCCATTCCTCGCGCTCAACTTTTGTATCGCGTTGCAAGGGTTGTTCCCCTCACGGAGTTAGGAGGTCATCATGTCTGAACCTTATGTAGGCGAAATTCGTATGTTCGCGGGCAACTTTGCCCCACGCGGCTGGGCGTTTTGCGACGGTCAATTGCTCGCTGTCAGCCAAAACGACGCGCTCTTTTCATTGCTTGGCACCATTTATGGCGGCGACGGCCGTACCACGTTCGGTTTGCCCGATATGCGCGGCCGCATCCCCGTCCATGCTGGCACAGGCCCTGGCTTGAGCGCAAGACGATTGGGGACGAAAGCGGGCCAAGAAAGCGTCACACTCACGGTGAACCAAACCCCCGCCCATACCCACGATGTGACCGCGCTGACCGAGGCAGGCACACAAGACAGCCCCCATTCAGCGATGTTGGCCGCCTCCTCGACTGTGCGGATGTACCGCAACGGCGCACCCAATGTGGACATGGCGGCCGCCATGGTGGGCAACAATGGTGGCAGCCAAGGGCATAACAACCTGATGCCGACCGTTTGTGTCCATTTCATTATCGCGCTATTTGGCATTTACCCATCGCGGACGTAGAGGAACAAGGAGAAACATTATGTCAGAACCATTTATCGCAGAAATTCGGATATTCGCGGGTAACTTTGCCCCACGCGGCTGGGCGTTTTGCAATGGGCAACTGCTGCCTATCGCGCAAAACACCTCGCTCTTTTCGTTGATCGGCACAACGTATGGGGGGGACGGCCGCACGACTACCGCCCTGCCAGACCTACAGGGACGTGCGCCCATGCACCCCGGCCGAGGCCCCGGCTTGAGTTCACGCAGATTGGGTGAACGTACAGGCAGTGAAACAGTTGCTCTTACTGTTAGTACTATTCCCAGCCACACGCACCAGATGAAAGGTGCAAGCACACCATCTAATAGCAATGCGCCTTCGGCCGCAGCCACGCTCGGCCGATCTACCGGGGGCAATGCGTATGGCCCGGCGACAAGTACGGCCGATATGAGTGCTGGCACATTGGCCAATGCAGGGGGTGGGCAACCCCACAACAACATGCAGCCCTATCTGGCGATTAATTTCATCATTGCGCTGGTTGGGTTATACCCATCACGCAGTTAACGTTCGATGCTGTAGGGGCACGATACATCGTGTTCCTACGCTTGTTCATTCATTGATTAAGTAAGGAAAAGCGAGGTAAACAATGACGCAACATAGAAAAAAAAATTTATTATTGTCCTTGACCGGATTAGGCTGCGCCGTGTTGGTGTGGCTTTTGTTATTTGTGCCGCTTTCTTATGCGGCCGCAACCCCGATTACGATAGACGACTTTACAACAGTTCAATCGGCTAACGCCAGTGGTACAAATACTGCAGCCAGTGCTAGCGCTGCCCCCGAAGCATTGGGCGGCGAGCGTGACTTATACGTTGAAAGCTTTGATGCGACTGTGTCTACAGGGGTCATTGGATCGGGGGGATTTACCGTTACTATCGCTATTTTTGATGCCGCTACTCTTTATTGGGATGGGGCAGATGGCGATGCAACGGCTATTGACGCGACCGGATTGGGCGGCGTTGATTTGACCAATGGCGGTACACAAGATGCGTTTCAGATCGCATTGACGACAGACGGGCCCACCGAAATCATTTTGGGTGTGTATACAGATGGGGCGAACAATTCGACGTATCCGCTTTCGATTCCGGCCGCGACAACAGGCGTTTACAACATCCCGTTTTCTGCGTTTATGATTAGTCTTGGCACAGGTGCGGACTTTACCAATGTGGGCGCAATTGAATTAGGAACTTATACAGATGGCATTTCTGGCGGTATCGAGGTTGCCTATGAACCGATTGCCACGACATCGTTGCTTTCGGCTACATTGGTCGATGCGCTACTGATTGATAATGCGACAGTTGGGCAAGTGGATGCGGGGGACACGGTGCGCTATACGGCCGTGATCAACAACGCAACAGATGCGACTGCGGCCGCGGCCGCTGGTGTGATGTACAACGCGCCCATTCCGGCCGGGGCAACGCTTGTGGCCGGCAGTGTCACAACATCACAAGGCAGTGTGACAACCGGCAACACGGCCGGTGATACATCTGTGGCAATCAACGTTGGCACAGTGGCCGATGGCGGTAGTGTCACGATCACGTATGATGTGGTGGTCGATACCCCGGTGACAGGGGCGGCACAGTTGTCGGCGCAAGACAGTGTGACATCAACCAGTTTAACAACGGGTATCTCCACAGATGATCCCGACGACGCGACAGGCGATTGCGACCCGACGGTGACAGCGCTTGTTCTTCCACCCGTTATATCTGAGGTTGGTATTGACAAACAGGTGTCGCCTGCTGTCGCCTTCTCCGGTGACACGGTGACGTATACGCTGGCGTTTAGCAATACGGGAAGCGGTACAGCGACTAGCACGGTGATCGAGGATGCGATTCCGGCCGAACTGACCAATGTGAGCGTGATCAGCAGTGGCGTTCCCATTACAGAGACCAGCATCAGTCCGTATACGTGGCAGGTTGCGGATTTACCCGCAGGTGCAAGCGGCATCATCACCATTACGGGTCAACTGGTTGCGAATGCCACGACGTTTACCAACACGGCGATGATCACTGCGACCAACGACATGACAACGACGAACAATATGTCTTCGGCGGCCGTCACCTTCTGCGAAAACGTGATGAATGTGAACAACACGGCCGAACTAAACGATGCGATCACCTGCTACAACCAGCGCATCGGCGGCAACCACACAATCAATATCACCAGCGATTTCACGCTTGTGATAACAACAATCCGCATCGACAACACGACAGGCGCATCGCTCTTGATTGCAGGTGATAACCACACAATTGATGGCGCAGACAGCTATCGCCACTTTAGTATCGACAATAGCAGTGTCACCATTGAGGAAATCACCTTACAGAACGGCCGGGCATCCAGCGATTGCCTTGTGCCTCCCGGTTCAACGGTTCGTTGTGGTGGCGCGGTGAGCGTCGATACAAATGCGGTTGTCACCGTGACGCAAAGCACCATTGTTAGCAACACGGCGGGACGTGATGGCGGTGGCATTCACAACGAAGGCACGTTACTTGTCACCGACTCCACACTCTCGAACAACCACGCCGATCTCAATGGCGGTGGCATTTACAACCGAACTGGCACGGCGACTGTGGTGAATAGCGTATTCTCTGGCAATACGGCCGACCGTTTTGGGGCAGGCGCTTACAATCGTGATTCAGCGATGTTCATTACGAATAGCACGCTTGATGGCAACATGGCCGCGGATGGCGGTGGTGGCGTTTACAATGCTGACCCGGGCGGTGCAACTGGCACAGTGACAATTACGAACAGCACCCTCTCCAACAATTCTGGGACGAGTGGCACTAGCGCAGGCGGCGGATTGTTCAATGACGGTATTGCAGACATCAGCAACACAACACTGTATAGCAATTCGGCCGAAGCCGACGGCGGTGGCATCTATAATGATGCTGGTGCAACAGTGACGGCCAACAACAACACCCTCTCTAGCAACTCAGCAACCAATGGCGGCGGGATTTACAATGCGGGTAACACAGAGCTATTCAACAGCACCTTCTCTGGCAATGCGGCCGGTTCGGCCGGTGCGCTATTCAATTTTACTGCCACAGGGATTGTGACGGCGAGCAACAGTGTCTTTGCCAATAGCATAGCTGCTTCTGGTGGTAACTGCGGTTTCGTCTCGGTCACGGCCGACAATATCGGCGATGATGCATCTTGTGGCGCGGCCGTTCAACTGGCAGCCGCAAACACCATTGTCGATCCGACGCTGTCCGACAATGGCTGTGTGACACAACATGCCACCCCCACAGGAATGGCTTGTGTGCAGACACACGCCCTGCTGGCCGGTAGTCTCGCCATCGACAACACAAGCAGCGATCTCAGCACAGCCACCAGTGCAGACCAGCGCGATACAGCGATAGTCGGTACACGCCGCGACATCGGTGCATTCGAGGTGGTCGATTCTGAGGTTGGCATTGTCAAATCGGTTGACCCAATGATAGCGTTGCCCGGCGAAACGGTGACATATACGCTTGTGTTTAGCAATAGCGGCGCGGCCGCAACAGGCGTGATGATTACGGATGCGATTCCGGCCGAGCTGACCAATGTGAGCGTGATCAGTAGTGGCGTTCCCATTACAGAGACCAGCATCAGCCCGTATACGTGGCAGGTTGCGGATTTACCCGCAGGCGCGGGCGGCATCATCACGATTACGGGTCAACTGGCAGACGATGCAACGACATTTGCGAACACCGCAACGATTACGGCCAGCAACGACTTCGCAAGCACCAACACCAGAAGCACCGTGACTGTTACGGTACCGACACAATTCACGCTGATCAAAAGTGCTATGCCCAGCAATGGTGACACCTTTACGTTCACAAACCCATTTACTTCTTCTGTGGTGTATTTAGCCACAAACAGTTTTGGTTCTGCTGAGTTATCACAGCCGTTTGGATTTGATACAGATAGCAATGGCAACATCTATGTAGCCGATAGTAACCATGTGGATGTTTTTGATAGCACAGGCACACCAACCGGCATCATTACAGGAGGTATATCCGCATTTGGAAGTCCTTTTCACACGTATGTTGATGCGAATGACAATTTGTATGTATCCGATTTTAACAATAATGAAGTGATCGTTTTCGATAGCAACGGGATGTATTTGATGACATTAAGTGGTGTGACTGATCCTTCTGGAATTGCAACCGATAGCAATGGCAACATCTATGTCAACAAATATAATTCACCTGCGATAGTCGTATATGATAGTGGTGGCACATTATCAACAACAATCACGACATTGCCACCAGGCGGTGGACAAGGTGTTGATGTTGTCATAGATGCGAACGATACGATTTATGCGAGTTTTCGTCACGGACTGATCGGTGTGTATGACAGCAGTTACAACCTGATCAACTCGTTTGATGGTGCATCGTCAGGGATATCTTTTGGTGCTGTTCAGGGCATGACATTAGACGACGCAGGAAATTTGTATGTTGTGGATGCCGGCAACGGCCGCATCGTTATTTTTGATAGTGCGCTCAACTATGTGGGCAGTATTAATTCGGGGTTCGCGTGGGATGTTGCCGTTGCGCCTACAGGGGATGTTTACGCAACTGTAGGCGGAGAGATTGCTGTATGGGAACGGCAAATCATGCAGGTGTCGTTGTCTGATGGTGATCGTCTCACAGAGAGTGGCTTTGCGGCCGGAACGTACACCCTTACCGAACAGTTGATGGACGATTGGATAGTTGACAACGTCATGTGTGCGTCCAATCTCAACGGTGATTTGGGCAGTACAACCTCGCCCACGCGCACCGTCACTTTTGCGGAGAGCGAGCAGATTACGTGTACGTACACCAACGAGCTTCGACCAGACATGACGATCACCAAAACGGTCTCGCCAGAGACGGCATTACCGGGTGAAACGGTGACATATACGCTGGCGTTTAGCAATTTGCAAGGGACAGCTACAGGCGTGGTGATCACCGATGCGATTCCGGCCGACCTGACCAACATCACCGTCACCGGCACCGTGCCATTTACCCAGACGAGCAGCAATCCATACACGCTGATGCTGGGCGATTTGGCGGCCGGTATGGGCGGCACCATCACCATCACAGGCATCGTCGATGGCTACAGCTACAGCAACACCGTTGTGACCAACACAGCGTACATCACCGCCACCAACGACATCACCAACAACAACAGCAGCGCACCGCTCGCCCTGCCCAGCGCGTGTATGTACGCCGTATCGGGCGGCAACAACCCCGGCTTGTATATCATCGATCAATCGACTGGCGCACAATTGCAGCAATTGAACAGCGAGGCGTATACAGGGCTGGCGTTCGATTCGCAGGGTAATTTGTATGCAAGCGGCCATAGGGGTAGTGGGACAATTCTATTTATCTACCAACTTGACCCGATGACAGGGGCGGTGCTGAACACATACGGCCCCTTCTTAGATGACATCCGCGACCTTGCCATCAACCCACTGACCGATCAACTGTATGGGATGAGTGATGATGGGTTGGTGCTAATCGATCTTGCTACCAGCACCTACACGGTGATTGCCGATAATTACAGTAATCGACGCAACCCGATCGCATTTGATATGGATGGCACACTGTACATGGGCGAACGATTTGAAAATGACAATCTGTACACCATCGACCCACAAACGGGGGCGATTCTCAACACATTCGGCAATGTGTTTAGCGGTAACGGCCCGCTTGGCTTGGGTATTCGGCCGACCGATGGCTTGTTGTTCGCGTTAGACCAACAGACGCTTTATACGATTGCGGCCGATGGCACAGGGTTAGCCCTCATCGGTGACACCGGACTTCGCTCTGGCAATGACATCGCCTTCAACCCATTGTGCCAAGACCCATATAGTCAGATGTCGGTATTCAAAACAGCAACCCCAGATGCGATATTGCCCAATGAGACTGTCACCTTCACCATCGACATCAATCACGCCGGTTTGCTGACCGCGACCGATGTGATGATTGAAGATGTTGTCCCCGCGCAATTGAGTAATGTGATGGTGACAACAGGCGGTTTGCCGATGATACCCACAGGCACTGCCCCCAACTACGCATGGGATTTGGGCGATGTTGCCCCCGGCGGTAGTGGGCAGATCACGATCACGGGCGTTGTTCTTGATAACGTGTCGTTTACCAATACCGTCACCATCACCGCAACCAACAATCTAACCAGTACATTCACCCAAGACGATGCGTATGTGCGCGTCATGTCATCGCTCAAGATCATCAAGGATGCGCTGCCCGATAGCGACACCGATTTTGTGTTTGAACCATCGTTTGGGCTGATTGAAGGCAGTACGCGCTTACAGGAGTTCTATTACCAATACCCGTATGATAGGCCGTTCCAAGAGGGCGCATTCGATGCGTATGATGCTGACCTTCATGTGAATGCGGATGGCAGTTTCTACATTTTGTCTGATCGCGGCAACCTGCAATTGTTCGACGCGGCCGGCAATTTCGTCCAGCTTTGGGGCTGGGGTGTGAACGGCGGCTCAGGCATCGAAATGTGTACGACCAACTGTATCCCCGGCGGTTTTGGCAACACGGCCGGACAATGGAACGATCCTCAAGGCATGGCAGTCACAGACGCAGGAACTGTCTACATCGCTGACAGAGGCAACGATGAAATCGACCTCCACGATATAACGACAGGCGCATACATCACCACATTCGGGTCATTTGGCACGGCCGAAGGCGAGTTTGACAGCCCCGTTGACGTAGACCTCGACGCGATGGGCAATGTGTATGTCGTGGACGGAGAAAACTATCGCATCCAAAAGTTCGATAGCGCAGGCAACTTCCTGCTGATGTGGGGCTGGGGTGTTGACGGCGGCCTTGGGCTAGAAACATGTACGATGACGTGTACAACTGGCATGTCTGGCACTGGAGCAGGGCAGATCAGTGGCGATTCGGGGCAAGAAATAGCGGTGGATACGGTCAATGGTATCGTCTATGTGATCGATCCGAATGACAAAGTAGACAAATTCGACTTGATGGGCAACTACTTGGGCGCACTCGTCAATCCTGTCAGCGATGATATGAGCGCGATAACAGTCGATGAGACGACTGGCGATGTGCATATTGCGTATGATGATCCACTCGATCCAGTTCTAGTCTTTGACGCGGCCGGAAACATCCGCACCGAATACACGATGCGCGTTGATGATCGGGTTATTCGCCTTGCTCTAAGCGATTCGTGTACGGTATACGGCACAAGTGCCTACTACACCTTGCGCTCCGCACGCGACAAGCTGGGCGGTGGCCCACCCGTCGTCGTTATTGAAGATATTTGTAGCACATTCACGCTAGACGATGCCAACCCTGACGACGGCGATGCGTATGGCATGATGACCACTTTCGTCGATCCACTTGGCACATTCACCATCACCGAGCAGTTAGTGGGCGACTGGCAAGTAGTCGATGTGGTGTGTGATTCGAGCGAGGACGGCCGGGACACCGTTCAAACAGGCAGTCCCACCTTCTCCATCGACATTCAAGCAAGCGAACAAATCACCTGTACCGTTCGCAACTTCTTGCCCCCAGACCTCACGGTGGAGAAAGTTGGCCCAACGACAGCATTGGCGGACGAGATCATCACCTACACCATCGACTTTGCTAATTTAGCAGGGTACGCTGGCACAGAGCCGATCACGTTGACTGATGTCACGCCGCCAGAAGTGAGCGTATTGAGTGTGGAGAGTAGCGGCACGGCGATTACGCTGACCACGGCCGCCAGCCCCTGGATATGGGAAGTCGCGCCGATGCAAGTGGGTGATGGCGGAACGCTGACGATAACGGCGCAAGTGGACGGCAGCATCACGACAGAAACGGTGATCACCAACAGTGTGAGCATCACGACTGCGAGCGACATCGACGACACGAACAATGCGGCCGCAGCTAGCACCACCATTCTCATTCCTGACGTGCTGATCACGAAGACGGCCGGAGTCGATACGGCCGCGATAGGCGATACAGTCACGTATGCGTATGTCATTCACAACACGGGTGGCACACCGCTCGATTTGGCTGTGTATGATGATGTGTTGGGCATGGTGAGCGGCTATCAATCGCCATTACCGGCCGGACAAACGACGGTCGCCTTTGCCAACCATATCGTGACCGAGAGCGATCTGCCCGGCCCCATCGTCAACAATGTGGTCGTGACCGGCACAACGTATCTCAACCAAATCGTGACCGACACGAGTACGGCCGATGTCGAAATCGACACCGATCAGGATATTCGTATCATCAAGATAGCCGACCCCACCAGTGCGGCCGAGGGCGACACCATCACGTATCTCTACACCGTCGAAAATTTGAGCGATGTCACGTTAAGCGGTATCGTCGCAATGGATGACAAACTCGGTGCAGTTCCGTTGATGGCAACCACATTGGCGGCCGGTGGCACAACAACTGGCACGATCAGCTATATCGTCCAGACCTATGATTTGCCTGATCCGATTTTCAACACCGTTGTTGTGACAGGCACAACGCCGACGGGCGAAACAGTGACAGACGAGGATAGCGTGGCTGTGCAACTGCTTGCACCAGCGTTCGATCTGTACAAATTCGCCATCGACAATCCCGATCCGTCTGCCGTGTCGTGGGTTGTCACGGTCGCCAACACGGGCGGTGTGACAGGTACGATCAATGTGACCGATACGATTCCGGCCGGATTGAACAACGTCACCTGCATGTATGATGGCACGAACCCCTCTGTGCCGTCGATGACAACGGGTGATCTAAACGTTCAGGTAACACTGCCGCCTGTCGATAGTGTTAGCTATGTTTGTAGTGGTGAGTATGAGACTGGCTTGACGGCCGTACAAGGCCCGATCTCGCAGACTGTGCCATCCGGTACGGCCGCCACCTTCGTTGTCACGCTGACCAATACCGGTAGCCTGACGCTGACCGATGTGACGGTGACGGATCGGCCGACCAGCACCAATTGTGACCGCGCCAACATCACCCTATCACCCAGCGAAACGTTGACTTACGCTTGTACCGACATTGTGAGTGAAGAAGGGTATACGAGCGCGATCACGGCGACAGCAAATGTAGAACCGTTGATTAATACGGCGACCGCGCTTGCTGTGGGCGATCCGCCCGTTAACTTGCTCGAAGCAAGTGCGATGTTCATGTTCGATCCGGTGATGGACAGTGATGCGGCCGTTGCTGTGGGCATCACCGAACCGTTAACTGAAACGGTTATTGTGACAGAGACAGTCACGATAACCAATAACGTCACGGTGACTGACACAGTGACTGTCACCGATACGGTGGTTGTGACCGATAATATCACTGTAACCGACACCATAACGGTGACGGATACGGTGGTCGTGACAGATACCGTGACCGTCACCGATACGGTGATCGTGACTGATGTTAACGGTGTAACAAATACGATCACAGTGACCGATACGGTGATCGTGACCGACACACGCGATGTGACAAACACGATTACGGTGACGGATACGGTTGTGGTGACTAACAATGTCACTGTCACCGATACTGTGATGGTGACAGATACTGTGACAGTGACCGATACGGTGGTCGTGACGACAACTGCGCCTCTCATCGACTACAGTGATGCGCCGGAAGGCTATGGTGTCGCCTCGCATGTGCAGTCCGATTTGCTGCGTATCGGGGCAAATTGGAATGAAGAATCGAGGGCGTATACCAATATCGATGCAGATAGTAGCGATGATGGTGTCTCGGTCGGGGCGATCCGCTTGGGCGAACCGCTTGTTGCGACAGTCAGTTATCTCAACAATACGGGTGTCAATGCCGCATTGGTCGGGTATATCGATCTCAATGGGGATGGCGTATGGTCAGATGATGAGACTGTCATGCGCTTTGTGCCGCCAAGCGATACGGTTCAGGAAATTGAGCTGACGTTTGGCAATGTCATCAATGAGTCGAATTTGTACGGCCGCTTCCGCATCACCACCGATGTAGATGTGACGACTATAGGCGAGGCCACTGATGGCGAGGTCGAAGATTACTTATTCGCCTCCCCCACTGCGACATCTATTAGTCAGGCGTATATGCAAACGACCACGGCCGAATCGACATTGCTCTTGTTCCTGTTTGTCGGTTTGTTGCTACCGACGGTATACGTTGTGCGACGGCCGTAATGGCATGATATAGCGCGTGATACGGCCGTCAATTGGCGGCCGTATCACGACAGAAGAGGCACATAATTATTGGCATTAACGACTCTATTTCCTGCTCAACTGTGAGCGCATAATGATGATGACGGATAATCCGACAAGTACTAGACTGATAGTCCGACTAAAGGACAGAATAGTCGCTATTTTCACATGACTATGATTCATATTTACGGCCGTGGGAATACTAGAACAAGACAAAACATTTGCTCCCGTACTCTCACGCCATACTTGTACCATTTCTTCCGATGCATTGATACAAACTTCCTCATCAATAAAGAGATTGTATAGTTGCATCAAATCAAGAAATTCAATAGGGATAGTTGTTAACTGATTACGGTCTAAATATAAACTTGTCAAGTTGGTTAGATTCCCCACTTCTATTGGGATAGTTGTCAACTGATTATCACTTAAATCCAAATTAGACATACTAACTAGATTTCCCACTTCTGTGGGGATCGTTGTTAACTGATTATCGCTTAAACCCAAACTCTCCAGACTCGCTAAATTTCCCACTTCTGTAGGGATAGTTGTCAACTGATTCCTGCTTAACGTTAGCTGTGTTAGATTCGTCAGATTCCATAGCCCTACTGGGATGCTTGTCAATTCATTATCAAACAAATTCAATGTAGTCAGCTTTGTCAGGTCTCCTATTCTGGTCGGGAGAATTGTTAAATTATTCTGACCAGAATACAACGTGGCTAAATTTGTTAGATTTCCTATATCTTCTGGGAGACTCGTTAACTCGTTATCCCACAAATCTAATAGAGATAGGTTCGTCAGATTGCCTATTTCATCCGGGATGCTTGTCAACTGATTGTGTTGTAAGCCTAATATACGCAGGTTCGTTAGGTTGCCTATTTCGGCCGGGATAGTTGTTAACTGACTGAAAACTCTGGAAAAGTCTGAGATAGTCAAAAAACCTCTGATATGAGACTATTTCTCGCATCAATATCGCAAAAATATGTACTTGAGAGCATATATCATTCCGATTAGCACATGACTAAACTTGCGTTCGTGCAAAATTTTGACCGATTTTCAAACACTTCAGTCAATTTATCTATGTGTCTCGGTACAAACTCTACTAAAAACACCCATATTTCGAGCAATTTGTAGGGTGAGAAGCC
>CALECP010000334.1 GCA_937949915.1 uncultured Anaerolineae bacterium | reverse complement strand
CGGGTATCGGCATAAACTGACTGTTCGTATTCGAGTGTTTCACTCCGTTTCGTCATCTGTTTATCTCCCGTGCCTTACTGCTTTTTCGCCAATCCGGCCGCCTCTGCTATCCAGCTAGACGGTTCGACTTGGTGCGTTTGGAGTTCATCAGCATCCAGAATTTCCTTGATACGAGCAACTGAACTGGCAGCTAATGCCGCAAACGTTTCAATGCCTGCTTCATTCAATCGCCCTTCATATACAGGGCCAATGCCGTTGATCACTTTTAAGTCATCTGGCATCAAACCACCCGTCTGCCGCTTTTTGCGTGCCAGTACGGCCGCTTGGCTGCGCCAGCTATCTGGCTCCAGCTTCTGCCACTCTTCTGGTGCGATCACGGCCGTAATCCGCTCTGTGTCTGTTCCTGCCAACTGTTCCCAAGTGTAAATGCCACCTTCGTACAGTCTGCCCTGGAACACTTTGCCAATACCCTTGATCTTCGTCAGGTTATCCGGCTTTGGCGGCGGTGCTGGTGCTTCTTCTTCTACAACAGTACGGTCGGCCGGTGTGCCACCTGCTGCCAGCGTACACGCATCTTCAATCCAGTTGGCCGCTTCTTCAAGCGTCACGCCGGGATCACATGCTTTCTCAACCGCTTCTGGTGTCGAGCCGCACAAATCGCTGTACGTCATGATGCCGCCATCATAAAGACGACCCTGGAAGGCGGGGCCGATGCCGTGAATCACGGTGAAATCGTCACCCGTCACGGCGACTGTTTCGGTACGGTCGGCCGGTGTGCCGCCCGCTGCCAGCGTACACGCATCTTCAATCCAGTTGGCCGCTTCTTCAAGCGTCACGCCGGGATCACACGCTTTCTCAACCGCTTCTGGTGTCGAGCCGCACAAATCGCTGTACGTCATGATGCCGCCATCATAAAGACGACCCTGGAAGGCGGGGCCGATGCCGTGAATCACGGTGAAATCATCACCCGTTGTTGGCTCTGGCGCACTTTCCATTGCCGCGAGACGAGCGCGGAGGTCTGCATTTTCGTCGTTCAATTGGTCGATGTTGGTTGCCCGTGCGCGGGAAACTTCAATCGCATCTGCCAACTGCACATTCAAGTCATCAATCTCGCCATCTTTGTCCGATACCAAACCGCGCAACATCGTTACGTCGCCACTGTTATCTGGCTGTGTTGGCACAAAATTGGTGACAAGCGTGCTGCTGTCTGATTTTTGCAATTTGGCAGAAAGCAATGATTTACGGAGGGCGGCGTTCTCAACGTCCAATGTGTTGACGCGGAACTGTAGCTCTTCTAATTGGGCGCGTAGATCATCGGCCGTGCTGACAGAGGTAGACTCTTGGTCTGCCAATTGTGAGCGCAACAATTCGACTTCTGCATTGAGATCGCCGATTTGCGAATCCCGGCCGGAAACATCTTGTTCTAGGCTAGATACCGCACCGCGCAAAGCCAACAAGCCGCCCACTTCACCACGCAGGTCGCCATCCGCGCCTGTGTTGAGGTCGCCACGTAACTCATCGAGCAGCGTATTGCGGGTCGTCAACGTTTTGCGGAGCGATGAATTTTCTACTTCCAGCGTATTGAGACGGCCGGACAACGCATCTAATTGTGGTTGTAGGTCTTCTACTTCCTGCGCGGCCGCCAATGACGCTTGGACTTCTACCAATTGTGCGTCTTTCTCGGCGACCTCTGCTTGTAGTTGCTCTGTCGTTTGGCTATAAATGCCGAGCCAGTTTTCCATTTCGGCCGCTTCGGCCGATTGTCCACTGCTCAACTTCAATTCAGATTGCAGTTGTTCATTTGTCTCTGTGTACGTCACCAACTGCGTATTGGCATCAGACAATTCAGCTTGCAGTGCTGCTTTTTGCTCTTCTAGGGCGTTCACTTGCCCCTGCAACGCGCCTATCTCAGTCTCTAGCTCACCGACACGCACGTTCAGCGTCTCTTTCGCTTCCGACTCAGATTGTTTGGCCGCCATCGTGGCACCAATCGCACCCAAAATGCCAGCACCGGCACCGATACCCAAGCTGCTGCGGATACCGTCCATCTCACCTTCGTGCGAACCGATTTGACTTTGCAAATCGTCGATTGTCTGGTTGCGGTCTGCTACCGTGCGGCGCAAATTACCATTCTCATCTTCCAATGTATTCAGTCGTGATTGGATGTTACCAACACGCGCATTGTTCTCATTGACCAATTCGACTTGGCTGGCAAGCTGGGCGTTCAACCCTTCGATTTCGGTGTTCTTGCCTTCTATTTCTGCGTCCTTGCCACCCAACAAACCGGTGAGGCGTGAGATTTCTTGGTCTTTGTCGCCGATTTGTGTATGGAAGCCTGATAGTGATGTTTCCAATTCGCCTACCTGACCACGTAGCCCGGTGAGCAAACCATCCCGTTCCTCAACTTCTTTGCTTCGCGCAATGTATTTGACACGCAAATCTTTTAGCTCGTTCTCATAGCCGAGCGATTGATCGCGCAACTCAACCAACTGCCCGTCCAATTCTGCTGTGCGGGTTTCATATTCACCCAATTGCAATTTAGTGCTGTTAAAGTCGTTTTCGACACCTTCATAACGAAGGCTGAGGTCGTCGTACTCTTGGTTGCGTGCGACGAGCCGCGTATTGAGGCCGTTCATGTCAGCACGCATCGTTTTGACATCACCATTGATGCGTGTGTTCTCGCTTTGCAGTACGCTGACTTCTTTGTTGACGTTGATCAATTTTGCATCGCGCTCGCCTAGTTGTTTGCGCCAGTAAAATATATCGATAAGCCATTCAACGAGCCAACCGAGCAGTGCGCCACAAATTAGCAGCTGCCACCAGGGAAGGTTTGCTAACCAGTCCATAAATTAAGTTCTCCTTTCTTCATACAGATAGAGTTTTTGTTTTTAGTTCATGCGCCTGCCGTTGATTGTGGACGGTTACAAGTGGCAGGTTTTGTTGTTGTTTGTTGTTGTTTTATCCGCCCGGATTGAGTATGCAACGGCCGTGTACGGCTGTGCCACTGGTGACTTTCCTCAAAAAAAATCATCATGCCCGACGCGATGATGTGCAGGGCTTGTTTCTTGCTTTGCTCAAAGTGGATTTCACCTTTTTCATTCCGTCATAATGGACGCTTTTAACCAATGAAAGTCACATGATTTTCATACAATTTCCCTATTAAAACAAGGGATTTGGGGCATTTCGATCCATTTGCGCCCTCTACATGACAAAATCAGCTATGAGCGAGTGAAAGTGTGCTGCCAACCGGGTACGCGATGGTTCGTGTTCCGTTTAAGTTTCCACCTTTTGATTGTAATGTGTGATGTGTTCCCCTATAGTTTTTAGTAGAGAGTACGTGTAAAAAATAACCCAGTGAACAAATGATGAATACCCATACTTTTTCCTCTTACTTGTGGACGATAATCTGTTGTGTGTTGTTGTGGGCGCTGCTGCCAACGGCCGCCTATGCCCAGGGCATTGATGTGGTGACACGCACCATCACGCCCGATCCGGTCGCCCCGGCCGATGTGTTTGCGGTTGCGCTAACGGTGGTGGGTGAGCAGTGTGCTGCGCCAACCCAGACTGATGGACAGATCGCGGCCGATATTGCGCTTGTGCTAGATAGTTCCGGTAGCATGGGTGGCATAGTGGGAGACAACGAACTGACCAAGATGGCCTCGGCCGTAGCGGCCGCCAAAGGGTTTCTCAAGCGCGTTAGCGATACACCCAACCGCGTCAGCTTGATCAGCTTCAATGATCTGGTCGCTACCGAAGCCCCGCTCGATGCGTCTCGTTTAGAGGTGGCTGCGGCACTCGATAGCCTGACATACCAGGGCGCAACCAGCATCGGCGGCGGGATCGCCACGGCCGCCACCCAATTGCAGTCGTCCGGGATTGTCACCCATACCCATGCCATGATCGTCTTATCCGATGGCTTTCATAATGTCGGTGTGTCGCCCGAAGTGGCTGCGGCCGATGCGTGTGCGGCCGACATTGAACTGTACACCATTGGGCTAGGCAACGATGTTGACCCGGTGCTGCAAACGATTCCATGCAATGGCGGCCGTTACTTTGCCGCACCCGATCCGGCCGATTTGAACGATATTTATCAATTGATCGCCGATCAAGTGCTGGGCGTTGTCGGTACAGGCATTGTTGTCACCGAGACTGTTCCGGCTGGGGTGGACGTGTTGCAGATTGCTGATGGTGGGTTGCTCGTCGATGATGTGATCACATGGCGATTGCCCCGTTTAATAGAAGGAAGTGCATCATTTCACTATTGGGCATCGGCCGCCACGGCCGCCCCGTATACGTTTACAGACAGCCGCGCTACCTTTAACAATTGTGCCGAAATTGAGACGACCCTCCCATTTGCCGATGCGACTATCACCGTCAGCGATGCAGTGCCATCAACAGGAGTTGTCGCACCGCCCATGACAGCATCGGCCGTGATCACAGGTGATATTTCGGCCGACTATATCATTCTCACCAGCGACCAACCGGGCTGCACGGCCGGCTATATTGACGTAAGCCGCTCTAGTAGCGTCTTCCAATTACGCGATGACCAATACCAAGCATTTGACACTGTTTTCCCGTTCACGTTTGGCGATATAACGACCAATCGGATTGTGGTGAGCAATAATGGCGGCATCTTCTTCGATACGATCAACCGCTATCTCGACTGGGATAATCAGCCGTTAGTATCTATTACCGAACCGTCTATTTTCCCTTTGTGGGACGATTGGCTGGGCGGCCGTCTCATCGCTACGCTACAGGGCGAAGCCCCCTCACGCGCCCTCGTGATCGAATGGACAGAGCGAGAGCATTACTGGTTGCGCGGCGACAGCGTTACTTTTCAGGCTGTTTTGTATGAAGGGTCGAATCAAATCAAATTCCAATATCTCGACACAGCGTACACAGGCACAGAACCCTGGACAATGCCCGCGCCTCTGGTCGCGCAAGGGGGCGATGGCACGATTGGGGTTGTGCCGTCGTCGGGCGCACCCTTGCAATTGGCCCATCTGCAACCGGGCGCGATTCGAGACGATTTTGCTGTCTGCCTTATTCCGCCCAGCGAGCTGATAGTGCTGACGAGTGTGAGCAAAGACGGCCGTTGTGGCAACGAAAACACGCTGGATGCGCTGACGACTGATGAGATTACATGGTGCTATCAGGTCGCAAATAGATCGGCCGACCTGGCGACGATTGATGCACTTTCGGATAGTCATT
>CALECP010000333.1 GCA_937949915.1 uncultured Anaerolineae bacterium | reverse complement strand
TTCGGCCGAAACAATCGCATAACACGCTATTGCTCAAAAAGATCAGGATTGAGACAGGGGTTTTGCAAACATCATTGCGTTTTGTCGCACACAATTAGCCTCATTCAAAATCCTACGGCTCGTTGCCCAAACCATCGACCGGAAAAGTGCAAAAAAGAATGCTGCGTGAACAGATGAAAGGGCTTAATTGATATGGAAAACAAGGGGTTCGGCTGATTAAAGAGCACTTTTTTGCTACCGTCTATCTCACAACTAACCGTTTTAATGGTGTCCCAATAAGGCATTGATTACAAGCCTTGCACGGCGACTCTGTAGTTGTTCATATAATGCAATTAATGCTCACTATCAGAATCGCTTGAAGCAAGTGCAATCAACGAATTTTGAATCTCGGTACATTGCTCAAGTGAGATTTGAGTGTATTCTATGGTCATATACTTTTCATTAAAATATGCGTTCAAATCAGACTGTAGAGCGGATCTAACATCTTTGAGCATAGCTATTCCGAGAGTATTAGGATATCCAATTGTTAATAATAAGTCTTCAAACTTTAGAGGAACGCAATCCCGAAGGTACGATACATAATCATCTACAGGATTTAACATAAAATTCATCCAATCTTGTTTGATCTCCATGAATTTCTTTTCATCTTCATTGACCAAAATACTTTGTATTTCATTGCTCCCAACAAGCGAATGTAACTTCCGAGCAAAAAGACCAGAAATGGGTGGTCGGCCAGCACCGAGAATTATTAAACTTACAGTCCATACCAACAGAAGCTGAAAGGCCACAATAAGTGAAAATGCACGCTCACTCAGGTTTTCTTCTCCAAGTATTATTGCAAATAATGTCTTTAACATTTCGCCCTCATTTGCTGAGTTTGAATGCGTATATTGAATGAAGATTGCCAAACTACCAACGATTGCAATAGTACGATTTAGCCCCTTATATCCTTTGGGTAAAGCTGAGGCAAGACCAATAGATAATGCGGTTATTGGTATAAGCCAGAAGGACGAATTGTTAAGTTTCAACTTAGTTGAAAGATCATCATCAATTAAGTAGCTGGAACTGGCTAACGCAAAAACAAAAAGTGGAGGCAAGCTCATACCAAGTATTTTCATTGTCTTATCAACAGTGAATTGAGCTATTGATGATTGACTGCTAACCCAAGAGGATAGATACGATCTCAAACTCTCAAGCCCAATACGAGAGAATAGCCAATTAAAATGATATTCAAATATCATTAAACCAATTATGGCAATAATAAAAAGTGTGATAACTCCTGAAACACCAAATGGTTGAACTATAGCGTATTCTAAAATAAGTCCGAAAATTACCAGCAATGCTGGAACGACCACGATTGTAATTGCAAATTTTGCTTTATCGTCCAATTCTATCCTCACAATTGCTAAACTTGAACTTCCTATCAGCTATGCCGTTGCAAACTCGGTTAATTCGCGTATGTCAGGTGGGTTGAATGCCAAAATGATGTGATCGTTTGGCACACCTGCGGCTAATAGTTGCTCGACAACGCTTTCTTCTGTCCAATCCTCCTCGATCCAGAGTTTATCGTTTTTGAGGCGCACATGTAGCCACGGCGTTTTGATGCGTTCGTGTCCGTTCCAGCCAATTTCGTAGATTTGGTAGATGCCGCGCTGGTCGTCCATGACGACGACTTGTTCGATATGGTCGCCCCGGCCGATACCGTACTGTTCGGCCGCTTGGCTTACAATTTGATGAATGATTGTTTGATACGCTAGTCGTTTATCCACGTTTCAACCTCCTCAGCACTCAGGTTAACAACAATGATTTTCAATCGTCCCTTTTTCACAGCAAACTGGACACCTTTGCGCGAAAAAATTTCTTGATACGCAAAGTTGCTCACAGCAAGGTATAAATCACGATTGGGTTCAACTTCTTCAATGTACATATCGTATAGGACATACTGACCTAACGCTTGCTCAAAATCACGAATACCTGATCGATTGAGGAAGCTCTTGATCTCAACAGCGATTTTACGTCCCTCTTTTTCGGCCGCAAACAACTTTTGCGCTGCCAAATCGACATGAACCGTTACGTCCTCATATTGAATCGTGTACGGATCATGCGTGATTAGCCAACCATCTTTGACCAACGCATTCTTGACCGCATCGTGAATTTTGTCTCGCGCCATACGAACAGTGTAGCATAATCAGCATTCATCGTAACCTTCGGCTACGATTACGATTTACATATTATTTGTCACCTTAACACGGTAAACTGTACTGATGCAGAAAAGCAAAAAGCTCGACCTCGACAACGATCCGATTACCCGCTTGATCGTGCGGATGACTGCGCCAGTGATGCTAGCCGGTTTGCTAACCACCTCCTACGGCTTTGTAGACATGATTTTTGCGTCGCGGCTGGGCGGTGTGCAGGTCGCATCGGTGGCGTTTGTGTCACCACTATTTTTTATGCTCAATGCGATTGTGCGCGGGATTGCGCGGGGTGGTGTCAGTGTAATCGCCAAGTTAATTGGGCAGCAAGATCATAAACGTGCGGCCGCCTATGCCACACAACTTCGCATTCTTGTGATTGTGATCGCCCTGTTTTTCTCCATAACAGGTGTCATCGTAGCCGCGCCGCTCCTCCGATTGCTCCAAACGTCTGGATCGCTGTTTGAGCAATCGCTGATCTACACGCGCATCATGTGCTTTGCCTTGCCCGCGAACGCCATCATTGCGCTGTACATGACGTTGTTTATGTCGCAGGGCAAGATGCAAATTGCAACACAAATTTCGCTGCTCGGTGTCATCAGCAACATCATCATGAATAGCATCAGCATCTATGTCCTGCATCTCGGCATTGATGGGTTGGCCTACGCGACGTTGGTGACGACGTTTATTCAATGTGTCTTTATCGTGGGGCTGTATCATCGTGGCAACCACGATTTTGAAATTGGGTGGCGTACTTCGGCCGCATTTAGCGGGATAGCGATTGCCATTCACTTGTTGAAAGTCGGTTTGCCACTGTCCTTTTCCGGTGCGAGTACCCAATTCGGGTTTTTGCTGATCAATATCCTTATTGCACCAATGGGGTATCAGGTGGTGGCGGCGTTTGCAATTGGCAACCGGATTAATTCGCTCATGTTTATGCCCACAAGCCGAATGGGACAAGGTGTTGTGCCATTGATCGCCCACAATTGGGGGGCGGGTGCGATGGATCGCGTCCGCGAAACAGTCAAGTTTGGGCTGCAATTTGCGTTGTTTTGCGGTATTTTGGGCGGTATTTTCATTTACGTGGTTAGACAACCTCTTGCCGATTTTCTGACAAACGACGACACAATCATTCTTTCCCATGCGCTCAACTACATTGGACTGGTGGGCTGGACGGTGATTCCGTGGGCCGTGTTCCAAATGTTGCAAAGCCTTTTTGAGGGCTTTCAAAAGACCGGTTTTGCCTTTTGGATCAATGTGTTTCGCTTGTGGGGGGTACGGATTCCGGGCGTGTTGCTTGTCAGCCACTTTTTGCCGTCGCTGGCAGAGTATGGCGTGTGGTATACGATGTTTATCTCCAACATCTTGACATTGATCGTCGCACTGATATTTTTTGCAATTCTCATTCCGCCGTTGCTGAATAACAGCCCGACGCTGAAACCGGCGCGGCCGTAAAACTTATGGGAACGCCGCAGGTATACGATATATCGTGTACCTACAGGCAATCCTCACAATTGTGCGATGCACGCACCTATCTGTCATATAATAGACAAGGCTGACGCACTAGGGCTGTTCACAATCATCAATTTTCGCTGTGTTGCATTCCTGAATGATTAGGAGTTACGCACCAGACGGATTTCACTCCGTAGAGACGCAAGATTTTGCGTCTCTACAAACACATTTTGCGTAAATCCTATGGTTACACCGACTATTTTTTGTTGTGAATTGCGTCAGCCTAAACAAGCGTAAAGTACATAGCCTTGAACAACCGATTGTCTTGTCATGTGTGAAAAAATCGTTCCCGTGACAAGATTTCAAGTGCCGGACGGGAATGTATTGATCACGTTACGGTTGACATAA
>CALECP010000332.1 GCA_937949915.1 uncultured Anaerolineae bacterium | reverse complement strand
GGTATCGGCTGCAAGGATGGATCATGACCCCGCCGGACTTTGATGCCAGCCAGCAATACCCGACGATTGTCGAGGTGCATGGCGGCCCTCAATGCCAGTACGGCGCACACTTTGTCCACGAATTTCATTATTTGGCGACACAAGGGTATGTGGTGGCATTTAGCAACCCACGCGGCGGACAAGGGTATGGCGAGGCGCATTGCAAAGCGATTTTCGGCCGCTGGGGCAGCGTCGATGTCGATGATGTGATGACGTTTACCGATGTGATCGCGCAATTGCCGTATGTGGATGAGACTCGCATGGGCGCAACGGGCGGCAGCTATGGCGGCTTGATGATGGCGTGGTTGATCGGCCGGACAGATCGCTTCAAGGCGACGGTCGCGCAGCGCATTGTCTTCAACTGGACGAGCATGTACGGTTCGTGCGACTTTAATCATGGCTCTGTCAAATTGACAGGCGCACCCACCCCCTGGGAAGACATCGAGACCAATTGGCAGCAATCGCCATTCAGCCAAATCGCCAACGCCGTCACGCCGACGCTGGTCATTCATAGCATCAACGACTACCGTACCAACCTGGAGCAGGGCGAGCAGCTTTTTGTCGCGCTCCGCAAGCTGGGTGTGCCAACAGAGATGGTGCTATTCCCCGGCGAGAGTCACGGAT
The DNA here is from genome assembly GCA_937949915.1 of uncultured Anaerolineae bacterium. Classification (GTDB taxonomy): domain Bacteria; phylum Chloroflexota; class Anaerolineae; order Promineifilales; family Promineifilaceae; genus CALECP01. The sequence continues at coordinate 13,925 of CALECP010000332.1, read as the reverse complement.
TGAGCCGTGCAGGGCGCACAGACCGCCGTGTGGTAAGATTGCGCCACATTTTGAGATGGTTTAACAAATATATCTAATGACGAGTAGCGAATGACGAGTGATGAGTGGTGTTGACTGCTGTGTCGTCATTTTTTTATGATGAGTAGGCAAGTGGTAGATGGGTGAGAGAAACAAATAGATCACCCAACAGATGCGATCCACTCGTCGTTTGTCGCTCGTCATTCGTAATTCCTAATTCGTACTTATGAAAATAGTAATTGATGCAATGGGAACAGATAATCGGCCGCACCCTGATGTGGCCGGTGGTGTGATGGCGGCGCGAGAATGGGGCGACGACATCATCTTTACAGGTGATAGGGCGATCATTCAGGCGGCTTTGCAACGGCACGATACGGCCGGACTGAACATCCACGTCGTCCATGCGGAACAGCAGATTGCGATGGACGAAAAGCCGTCGAGTATTGTGCGCGGCAAGCCACAATCGTCGATCCATGTGGGCATGGAGTTGGTCAAGATCGGTGAGGCTGATGCGTTTATTTCGGCCGGGAACACAGGCGCAACGCTGGCCGTCGCTATTTTGAGCAAGCTCAAGCGACTGAAAGGGGTACAACGCCCGGCATTGGGGACGACGTTCCCGTTTCCCGGTTTGCCGCTTTCTATCGACAATGGGGCAAATGCAGATTGCAAAGCGGAGTATCTGGCGCAGTTCGGCATCATCGGCAGCGCGTACATGCAGTGTGTGCGCGGTATTGCGAACCCGACGGTGGGCATCATCTCGAATGGTGAGGAAGAGGGCAAGGGGAACATTTTGGTCAAAGAGGCGACGAAGCTGTTGGCGGCCGCGCCGATCAACTTTGTGGGCAATATCGAGCCGAGTGATTTCATTGCGGGGGCGGCCAATGTGGGCGTGACCGATGGCTTTACGGGCAACATTATGCTGAAAACGGCCGAAGCGACAGCCAAGATGATCGTCGATGCAGTGGTACGCAATGTGGAGTCATCGAAGCGCATGACGACGGGAATGCAGATCATTCGTCCGGCAATTGCGGCCGTGGAGCGTGACTTGTCGGCCGATACATTCGGAGGTGCGCCGCTGCTGGGTGTCAATGGGGTGGTGATTGTCTGTCATGGCGGCAGCAGCCCGATGGCGATCAAAAATTCGGTGCAGATGGCGCGGCTGGCTGTCGAGAATGATGTGGTAGGGGCGATTAAAGCGAAAATCAGCTAAGTTCAGCCTACTATGCAAAAACGAGTTGTTGTCACAGGAATGGGCGCGGTTACCCCGATGGGGATCGGGGTGGACGCGGCGTGGGCGGCAACGGTGGCGGGAGAGTCGGGCATTTCGCGTATTACGTTGTTTGATGCGGCCGATTTGCCGTGTCAGATCGGGGGGGAGATTCCCGAATTTAAGGCAAGCGATTATATGAACCGACGGGATGCACGGCGCATGAGTCGGGCTTCTCAGTTGGCGGTGGCGGCGTGGCGGATGGCGGCGGCCGATGCGGGGCTGGATACCCTGACAGACCCGGAACGGGCGGGCGTTCAGATCGGTAGCTCTTTCGGCGGTTTGGATAAGCTGGATGAGTCGTTGGATGTTTACCGTCGGAAAGGCTGGGCAAAAGTCAACCCATTTGCTTTAACAAGTACGCTGGCCAATATGCCGACGTACCATATCAGTGTGGAGAGTGGGGCGCAGGGGCCGATTGGGACGCAGGTGGCGGCGTGTGCGAGTGGTGTGCAGGGTGTGGGCGAAGGGGCGGAACTGATTTGGCGGGGCGCGGCCGACATTGTGTTTGCGGGGGGGGTCGATGCGTGTGTGCATCCGGCCGCGTTTGCTGGCTTTTGTGCGATGCGGGCGTTACCGGTCAACTACAATGATGATCCGACACGAGCGAGTCGGCCGTTTGATGCGGCGCGAGAGGGGTTTTTGTTGAGTGAGGGCAGTGCGGTGCTGGTGCTGGAAGCACTGGATCATGCGCTGGCGCGGGGCGCGACGATTTATGCGGAGGTGCTGGGGCAGGCGAGTGCGGCCGACGCGCACCACATGGCGGCCCCAGACCCGAATGCGGGGGGGGCAACGCGGGCGATGAAGTGGGCGTTGCAACGGGCGAATCTTGCGCCGGAAGCGGTTGATTATATCAATGCACATGGGCCGTCTACGCCGTTGAACGGCCGGATAGAGACTCGTGCGATCAAGAATCTGTTTGGCGACCATGCGTATGATGTGGCGATCAGCAGTACGAAGTCGGTGATGGGTCACGCGATGGGCGGGTCAGGTGCGATTGAGGCGGTGCTATGTGTGCAGGCGTTGCGGACGGGGATTGTGCCGCCGACGATCAATTATGAGACGGCCGATCCTGACTGTGATCTCGACTATGTGCCGAATATAGCACGACAAATCAACCCACAGATCGCGCTGTGCAATGCGTTTGGTCTGGGCGGCCAGAATGCGTGTCTGGTGTTGCGGAGCTATACTCTGGGCAGCTAACAGCTTGAGGCACAAACATTATGGAAGTTATTCGCAACGATGACAAATTAAAAAAGTGGACACGGATCACGCAAATTATCAATATAGCGGCGTTGGTCGTTTTGGGGTTGGGGATGTTATCCTCATTTCAGGGTGATATTTCGCGGGTTTGGGTGCAGTGGCTGGCGTTGTCTATCGGTATTTTGTTGTGGCAGATCGGGATCAATTTGGCGTATCGGTATACGCGCAAACCCCGGCCGGATGAGGTGCTAGATTCGTCGCTAAAGGCGGCCGTGCCGGGGAGTACGCTCTATCACTACATGTTGCCAGCCAAGCATGTGCTATTGACGCGCTCTGGCCCGATTGTGATCCAGCCGTTCATCAATGACGGCAATATCAGCGTGAGTGGCGAAAACGGAGATCGCTGGCGCAATAAGAAATCGATCATCCGGCGTTTTCTCAGCCAGCAGCCCGGTTTGGGCAACCCGACGATGCTGGTTGAGCAGGAAATGGCGAAGCTGATCGCGTATATCAGCGAGAATGCGCCGGAGCTAGACGAGTTGCCTGTGGGCGCGGTGATCGTGGCGACTAATCCGATGGCTGTCCTCGATGTAGGTGCGTCGCGCATTCCTGTGATGAAGGCAAGCGAGCTAAAAAAGTTTGTGCGAAAGAATACCGGCCGGGCATTGCCCAAAGCAGATCACAATCGCCTGAAAGAGATTTTTGGGCAGCAAGATCAATAGTAGGCTCTCTATGCTCTTTTGGTTTGGTCGGCTCGTTGTGCCATCATGATATTGCTCGATTTTCTGCTATACTGACTTTATGCAGAAAGAGACTGTTTTGACTGTTTTATCAGCACAAAAAGCACGGTTTGCCGAGCAGTATGGTGTGACGCGAATAGGGGTGTTTGGCTCTGTGGCGCGAGGGGAGGCTACGAACGCCAGTGACATCGACATCATCGTTGAAATGCCGCCCAATCTATTTAGCATGGTTCACATCAAAGAGGAATTGGAAACACTATTCGCCGTTCCCGTTGATCTGATTCGTTATCAACGTTATTTGGATACACTCCTCAAAAGCCGGATTGACCGTGAAGCAATTTATGTCTGATCCACAATTGGTAGACCGCATTTTAGGCAATATCTTAATGGCAATTGAGCGGATCGAGCGGCGGTTTGATGGAATTGAGACAGCCGAAGATTTCATGACAGATGATGATGGTATTGATCGCCTTGATGGGATCACAATGATGCTAATTGCGATGGGAGAACAGTTGAAGCGGCTAGACAAAGTGCTGTATGTCCCTCTTGATGCACGTTACCCTCATATTGACTGGAAGGGGGCAAAAGGTATCCGCGACATTCTCAGCCATCAATACTTTTCCATCGATATGGAGATTGTTTTTCATGTGTGCCAAAACGAAATAGAAAGGATGAGAGATGCACTTGTAGATATGAAATCGTCATTGAATTAGTGTATCGTTTTTGGGATTCACTATACATCAACCTGACACGCAGATTATGAAGGCGTTCGGCCGCACATCTACATTTCATCTTTTTCTCACTTTTTTCTGATGGGTTTGTGAATAGTTTCACACGCAAGGCATCGGCTATGCTATATTTGCACGTCAGCTATTAATGGGCTGACAAATAACGACATTATGACATGGACATCCGTACAAGAACTGAACGCTCGCATCGAGCAAGAAAGCCGCTTTTTGCGTGCGTTGAAAGAAGAAATCGGCCGCGTTGTCGTCGGGCAATCGCAGTTGGTAGATCGCGTCTTGATCGCGCTGTTGGCTGATGGGCATATTTTGCTGGAAGGCGTGCCGGGACTGGCGAAAACATTGCTTGTCCGCACCGTCGCTGACACCATCCAGGCGCACTTCTCACGCATCCAATTTACGCCCGACCTGCTCCCGGCCGATGTGATCGGCACCCAGATTTACAACCCAAAATCGCACGACTTCTCGACGCGCAAAGGGCCCGTCTTTGCCAATCTGGTGCTGGCGGACGAAATCAACCGCGCCCCTGCCAAAGTGCAATCAGCCCTGCTAGAAGCGATGCAAGAGCGACAAGTGACGATTGGCGACGAGACATTCCCGCTGGACGATCTCTTTTTGGTGCTGGCAACGCAGAACCCGGTTGAGCAAGAAGGCACATACCCATTGCCAGAAGCGCAGATCGACCGCTTTATGCTCAAAGTATTGGTCGATTATCCGACGCGCAGCGAAGAACGGCAGATGATGGACATGATGACCGGCCGCGCAAAACCACACGCTCGGCCGACCATTGACACGCGCCAATTGCTCGCTGCCCGCCGCGCTGTGCAAGACATCTATGTAGACGACAAAATCAAGGAGTATGTGCTTGATCTGATTCATGCGACCCGCCGCCCGGCCGACTTCAATTTGGCGGCCGAGCAGCACCTGATCGCATTTGGGGCCAGCCCCCGCGCCACCATCTACCTCATCAAAGCGGCCCGCGCCCATGCGTTCCTGTTCGGCCGAGGGTACGTCTCACCAGACGACATCAAAGCGATTGCCCCCGACATCCTCCGCCACCGCATCGTCACCACCTACGAAGCAGAAGCAGAAGAAATCACCTCCGACACACTCGTGCAGCGCATCCTTCGCACCATCGAAGTACCTTGAAATGACGAGCGACGAACGACGAGTGACGAATGGAAATGATGCAGGTTATCTTTTGTTTCTCAAATTTTGATTATGTTGTTACAACAGATCGCCATCAAGCAATGCAACGCACCACTCGTCATTCGTAACTCGTCATTCGTAACTAAAAAAGATGCAAGCCGAACTATTTAGAAAAATCCGTCAAATCGAAATCCGTACCCGGCGGCTGGTGCAAGACAGCATCGGCGGCGACTATCAATCTGTCTTTAAGGGACGCGGGATGGAGTTTGACGAAGTGCGCCAATATCAACCGGGCGACGAGATTCGCACCATCGACTGGAATGTGACGGCGCGAACGGGCGAACCGTATGTCAAACGCTTTCAGGAAGAGCGCGAGCTGACGGTGTTGCTGGTGGTCGATGCCAGTCGTTCCGGTGAATTTGGCAGTGTCGGCCGTTTCAAAAAAGAGCTGGCGGCCGAACTCGCGGCCGTTCTCGCCTTCAGTGCCACCACCAACAACGACAAAGCAGGCTTGCTCGTTTTTACCGACCAAGTAGAGCTATTTATCCCCCCGCGCAAAGGGCGGCAGCACGTGCTACGCATCGTGCGCGAACTCCTCGCCTTTGAGCCACAGCGCACCGGCACCGATATTCGGCACGCGCTCGATCAAGTGAACAAACTGCTCAAACGGCGCAGCATCGTCTTTCTCGTCTCCGACTTTCTCGACGATCTCGACAACTACGGCAAGCTGCTGACCATCACCAACAAGCGGCACGATTTGATCGCCATCGATCTCAATGACCCGCTCGAAATGGCGATTGCACCGCTCGGCTTGATCGCGCTGGAAGATGCAGAAACGGGCAAAGCGATATGGGTGGACACGCGCAACAAAGCGTGGCAGCGCGAATTTACCGCCAGCACGGCCGCATGGGCAGACAGCAAAAAGCAAGCGTTTCGCCGTGCCAAAGTAGACCGCATCGACGTAGGGACAGACCAGGATTATGTCAGTGCGCTCGCCCATTTTTTTAGAAAGCGGGAGCGGCGTAAAGGAAGATGAAAAGAGCAATTAGCTTTTGGTTACTCGTGTTTAGCTTCTGTTTTGTCAGTACCGTGTGGGCGCAAAATGGGGCGGTGACAGCGCGATGGACGGCCGAACCGACAACGTTTACTGTGGGCGATCCGGTGGTGCTGACGCTGATCGTGGCGCACCCGGCCGGATGGCGTGTCATCCCGGCCGACCTGCCCACCACCTGGGGCGATCTCGAACTGATCACCAATGGCACCGCCTTTGTGCAAGCAGAGCAAGACGGCCGCGAGACAACATATCAGGTGTTTGATGTCACCGCTTGGCAGCCCGGATCAGTCGCTATGCCCGACCTCGATTTGCAGATCAGTGATGCGGATGGCGTACTGACGGCCGTGCAAGCCCTACCGATCTCGCTCACCGTCCAATCGGTGCTGGAAGCAGACGACACCACATTGCGCGACATCAAACCGCAAGCATCACTTGAACTGTCTCCCCTCGCACGTCAATATCTGCTGCTGGGCTTGTCGGTGCTGCTCGTCATCGGGGCGTTTGGGCTATTCGCCATGCTGTCGCGCCGTTCAAAAAAGACGGCCGTCATGCTACCAGACACCCGCACCCCGTTGCGGATCGCGCTTGATGAACTAGACACCATCGAACAAGACGACCTCCCGGCAAAAGGGTTGTTCAAGCCCCACTACAGCCGCATCACCGACACAGTACGCCGCTATCTGGCGCGGGAATACAACATCACCACGATGGAGCGCACCTCGTTTGAGATCGATTATGACCTGGCAGAAACAGAAGCGATTTCGGCCGACAATCGCCGCTTCCTGATGCAATTGCTCAATGATGCCGACCTCGTAAAGTTCGCCAAAGTCACGCCTGATACGGCCGATGCGCGTGAATTTATCAACGAAGCCCGCCAATTTATCGACACGGCCGCCGCTGGTACGGACACAGTTAACCGTGTCCGTACCGACGACAATACGGGGGACGACGCATGACCCTGTTACCCCTCCTCAACAATTTTCGTTTCGCCCAGCCGTTGCTGCTGCTCGCGCTGTTGGCTGTGCCATTTTTGGCGATTTTGACGACGCAATTGCGCTCGTTGCGCCGCCCTGCCACCTTGCGCTACGCTGATATTGGGCTGACGCGCAACCGGGCGAGCAAATCGTGGCGCATCGAACTGTTGCCCCTGATGCGCGTCTTGCGCTGGCTGGGGCTGGCGTTGCTAATCGTCGGTCTCGCACGGCCGCAGTCGGGCGACTCGCGTCAGGTAGTGCAGGGCGAAGGGGTCGATATTGCGCTTGCGCTCGATATTTCGGGCAGTATGCGCTCGCTCGATTTTGAGCCAGATAATCGTCTTGTCGCCGCCAAAGCAGTCGTCAAAGATTTCGTGTCAGAGCGTGAATTTGACCGTATCGGCCTCGTCGTGTTCGCTCAATCGGCTTTTGTGCAAGCCCCGCTCACCGTTGACCACAATGTGTTGAGCAGATTGTTTGATCAGGTGCAGCTTGCGCCTGATTTGGGCTTGAATGATGGGACGGCGATTGGGATGGGGTTGGCCACGGCCGCCAATATGCTCAAGGACAGCACGGCCGAATCACGGGTGCTGATCTTGCTGACCGACGGCGCAAACAATAGCGGACAAATCGACCCCTTTACAGCCGCGCAAGCCGCCCAGACACTCGGCATCAAGGTGTACACTATCGGCATGGGGCGGCGCGGTCTCGTGCCGTTTCCCGATGTCAATATCTTTGGGCAAACAACGACCACTTATCGAGAAAGCAACTTAGATGAAGCCACACTGGAGCGCATCGCCGAAGAAACAGGCGGCCTCTACTTCCGCGCCGAAGATACGGTCGGGTTGCAACGCATCTACAACGAGATCAACCGCCTCGAACGCTCCAACATTGAGGTTCTCGTCTTTAATGACTACGAAGAGCTGGCAGCCTGGGCATTGATTCCAGGGCTGCTTTTACTTTTATCAGAGATGATTCTACGGCACACTGTTTTCAAACGGATACCGTGATCGTGACAAAAAAATGACTTTCGCAAAACCGCTCTACTTAATTGGATTATGGCTTGTGCCGGTGTTGGCTATTTGGCTGACGCTGGTGTTGCGCGGACAGCGCAACCTGCCCCAAAAGCTGGGCGATAGTGCGCTGGTGCGCCAGTTGATGCAGTCGGTCAATTGGTCGGGGCGGCGCTGGAAGCATGGGTTGTGGTTGATCGGGCTGTTGCTGGGCATTGTCGCGCTGGCACGGCCGCAATGGGGAACAGCCAGCCAGATCGTGCAGCAGCAAGGGGTCGAAGTGATGATCGCGCTCGACATCAGCGAAAGCATGTTGGCCGAAGATTTACGGCCGAACCGCCTCACCCGCGCCAAGCAAACAATTGTCGAATTGATGGACAGCCTGAACGGGGACGAAGTGGGCGTGGTGCTGTTTTCCGGTGCTAGTTTCATCCAGTTCCCGCTCACGTCCGACTACAACACCGCCAAAACATTTCTCGACAATGCCAATCCCAGCATGATCTCCCGCTCTGGCACCGTGATCGGCGACGCGATCCGCACCGCGATGAGTGGTTTCAATTTTGAGCGCACCAGCACCAAAGTGATCGTGGTGATGACAGATGGCGAAGACCATGAAACGAACCCAGTTGATGCAGCTATCGACGCAGCCGCACAGGATGTCCTCATCTACACCATCGGTTTTGGCACACCAGAAGGGGCAAAAATCCCTGTTTTTGAGCGCGGCGAAATGATCGGCTTCAAGCGAGATCGACTGGGCAACGAAGTGGTGACGCAGCTAGAAGAAGAGGCGTTGACCGTGATCGCGGCCACCGCCAGCGGGTCATACTACCGCGCTACGCCATCTGGCAGCGAAGTAGACGCGCTATTGGCTGACATTGCACGGCTGGACGCGGCCGAACTAGATCGCCGGGTCAACATCGAAGCGGTAGAGCGGTATCAATGGTTTTTGACGGCCGCTATTCTGTGCTTCTTGGCGGCCGAATTTATCCCCGACCGCAAAACGCGCAAACGCAAACCCGCGTCCTCAGCAGGCACGGCCGTTGCCATGCTGTGCCTCGTTTTGGGCGGCTGCGCTTCCCTCGAAGCGCAATTCGATCAAACGGGCGCGGAACTATTAGCGACTGGCAACGAGCGCTTTGACGAACAGCAATACCAGATCGCACAAGGGCTGTATGCGGCCGCACGGGCAGCGATGGGCAATGAGGCGGCCGAGCCAGTTTATAACATTGCCAACACCCAATATCGCCAAGAAAAATATGATGAAGCTGTCCGCAACATCGACCAAGCCCTGCCGCTGACAGACGGTGATCTGACCACCGACAGCCATTACAATCGCGGCAACTATCACTTCCAACAACAACTATTTGACACGGCCATCGAAGATTACAAAGCAGCCCTCCGCCGTGACCCGGCCGACCTCGACGCAAAATACAACCTAGAACTCGCCCTGCAACAAATCGCGGATAATGCGCCCGAAGACCAGAACGACGAAAGTCAGGGCGGCGGCGATGGCGAAGATGAAGAACAAGAGCAGGAGCAAGACCAAGAGGAAGAACAAGACAACGAAGAGGAGCAAGATGACGCAGGGCAGGAAAATGAGGAACAGCAAAACGAGCAGGGCGACCAACCGGAACAGCCAGAAGATGAGCAACAGCAAAATGATGAACAGGAAGGGCAACAAGAGGAAGAAGAACAACCGGCCGAACCAGAAGAAGAGGAGCAGCAAGAGCAAGAATCTGACCCGGCCGAACAGGACGACACGGCCGACGAACAACCGGCCGAGCCACAAACATCTGACGAGCAGCAAGGCGACACAGGCGAAGGCAGTGGCGGGCAACCCCAACCGTTTGAATTGAGCCAAGAACAAGCACGACAACTGCTGGAAGGCGCGGGACAACAAGCGCAAACATTACAAGAACGGCTGCAACAGATATTTAGCAGCCCCGGCCAGCCCCCGGAGAAAGATTGGTGATGCAAGTGACGAGTGACGAACGACGAATGACGAGTAGCACCGCCCCCAAAACCTCTGCGAACCTCCGTGCCGCTGTGGTTAGACGGGCGGAAAAAAGATGCCGCAGAGGCGCAGAGGAAGAAACGCAGAGAAGAAAAAAGTGTGGTTCTTTTTTTGTATCTTCTGGCTCGATATGTGTCTGTGTCTCGGTGCTAACTGTTATTTTCTGCTGGCTGTTTGTGGTAACGGCCGTGGCGCAAACCCCGGTAACGGTAACACTAGACCGCACCACGCTGACAACAGATGATCAGTTGCGTGTCGGTGTCACTATCGACGGGCAGATCAATGATTTGCCGACCCCGCCTGACTTTGACGGTTTCAATTTTCTCGGCCGTACCCAATCGAGCCAGACCACCATTATCAACGGCGACATGCAATCGCTGATCACCGTTATTTACACATTGCGCCCCGTGCTAACCGGCACACTGACCATCGGCGCATTCGAGATGATCGTCGATGGCATACCGATCACCACCGAGCCGCAAACAGTCGCCGTCACACAAGGCACACAATCAGTTCCCTCTGCCAACATCGCCGCCCCCAGCGCACTCACCGGAGCAGAATCGGTGTATGCCGAAGCATTTGTCGATGTCGAAACACCCTGGCTGGGCGAACAAGTTGTGTATACATTTCGCTTTTTCCGCGCCACGGATCGCCTGATGAATGCCAACTATGAACCGCCCGAATTTGTCGGCTTTTGGCATGATGACGAAGAAGAGCGCACCACTTATTTGAGCGACGTGGGCGGCCGAGAGTACCAAGTGACCGAGTTTCGCCGCTATATTTTCCCCACCATCGCTGGCGAACTGACGATTGAGCCGACCCTGTTTATCATCAACGATTCGATAGACGTGAAAACGGCCGCCGTCACGCTCCAAGTCAACCCATTGCCCGAACCAGCCCCAGACGGCTTCAACGGCGCAATCGGCACATACACGCTCGAAGCGACATTGGACAAAGCAGTGACAAACGTCGATGATCCTGTTGCGCTCACCGTTCGCTTGCGCGGCGAAGGCAACTTCGACATCACGCCCGATCCTGAATTTAGCGATCTCCCAGGCTGGCGAGCGATTGAACAACAAAGCGTCACCAATACCCAATTCCAAAACGGTGTGCTGGTGGGACAACGCCAATGGGAACGCCTGCTCATTCCGACTGAACCGGGCGAGCTGACCATTCCGGGCATCGACTATATCTATTTTGATCCAGCCACCGAGCAGTATGAAACGACGACGAGCAGTGCCTATACTGTGATTGTCGGTGGAGAAGCAGGCGAGATAAATACCCCTGCGCTGACATTGACCAACCCGGCCGCCCCCACCCTGCGGCCGATCCTTGCCGCACCCAGCCTGCTCGAAAAAGCGACCCAAGCCCTGCCCGATCAATCGTTTTTCTGGCTGCTCTGGTTGCTGCCCTTGCTCATTGTTTTGGGAGATGGGGCTGCTTGGCTGGCAGGGCGTTTTATCCGGCCGCGCACCCGACGCACCCAAACACAAACCACTATCATCGCCAGCCAGCCCCGCCACCCCGACCGCTACGTGGACGGCTGGCTCGAAAAGCGTTACGGGATGCCATTCACAGGCCTCACCCACCACCAGCGCATCGCCGCCCTACGCGAAACGGGCCTGTCGGCCGCCACCCTCACCCAAATCGACACCTTTTACCGCACGGCCGAAGCCACCCGCTACGCTGGCACAGATACACCCAACATCGATCCCGACACCCTCATCCAAACCATCGAAGCAGAGGAAACCAAATGACCTCCCGCCTCCTTCATCCCTCATCCTTCATCCTTTTCTTCCTGCTTTTTTTCGTTTTCTTCACGGGGCAGGCACACGCACAAGCGACAGATACCCTCACCGTTGCCAACCGCCTGTACGAGCACGGCAACTATGCCGAATCGAGCCGCCTCTATCAAGAACTCGTGACGCAAGGGTACAGCGACCCCGCCCTCTTCCACAATCTGGGCAATGCGTACATGCAGCAAGACGAGATCGGCCGCGCCATTGTCAACTACAAGCGCGTCCTGCGGATCGACCCGCGCAATGCAGACAGCCGCGCCAACCTAGCACAAGCTGAAAGCAGCGTCGTCAGCCAATTCCCCACGGCCGAAAACCAATCGATCACCGATCTACTGCTAACGACTACCGACTATGCGACACGTACCCAAATCAGTTCTTTCGCGCTCGGTTTGTGGCTGCTCTGGGGGGCGGTCTATCTACTCTATCGGCGGGTGTGGCACACCGGGTTTATGCGCCTATCGCTGTTGCTGCTCACAACGGGGGTGATCATCAGCGCGGCCGTCTTTTTCACCATCACGTGGGCAGACCGCACCCAACCGGAAGCAATTATTGTTGTGCCACAAGCAGACGTGTATGCAGAGGCGAACAACGCAGATCGCGTTCTCTTTGCACTGTACGATGGCACGGCCGTCCACATCACAGACCACGCGGCCGACTGGACAAATATCACCCTCGCCGGCAGCGATCTCAGCGGCTGGGTGGCAAGTAACGCATTAGAAGAAGTGGTGGTCGATTAGCGGCCGCATGAAATTTACCGTAATCCAGACTACAATTAGTGAATGCGAATGTTGATGATCGATTTATCCCCTGCATTTATACGTCGTTTGTGCGCTATTATTTTTTTATGCTTATTGGTATCTGTGCTGGCGGCCGTACCCAGCCACGCCCAAGAAGGTAAAGTGCCAGACGCGCTACAGATCGGCAATATCCAAACGAAATTGTTTGAGGAAATAACGCTAGAAATCGACAATCGCACCTATGATGAATCGGGTGTTTACTACTATGCGTATGGTCTGCCGCCCGGAATGCGACTGGATCGGCAGAAAAATACGATCTTCGTCGGTTCGCCTACCCGACTAGGAACATATACTGTGACGGTAGGGATCGATGGAGACATCGACGATCTGGATGTGCTACGACAATCGTTCGCATGGACAGTCACCTTACCCGAAATAGAGCTGCCTGATCCTGATTTGTCGATAGCCCGTCAATGGAACGAAGTGTTACTGGATGCTATTCGCAAAGATTTTGCCCGCCCGACCGTTCATGCGCGGAATCTTTTCCACATATCGAGCGCAATGTACGACGCATGGGCAGTGTATGATGACACGGCCGACACCTATCTCCTCGGCCGCAATGACAACAATACCTTCTTCATAGACCGCGATACAGCGAATGACGACACGACTGGCACCTACTCCCCAGACAGCAAACAGAGCGAACCCGCTTGCCCATTAGACACCCCACCTGGCATCGCCAGAATGAGTGCCAGTGACATTGCGGCCGCTCGTGAGGAAGCGATCAGTTATGCAGCCTATTATCTGATCGCATGGCGCTTCCAAGAGTCGCCCGGTGCTATTTTGACAAATGCTCGCATCGACCAACTATTTAGTCGGCTAGGATACCAACCGGATCGAGCGTTCGATGGCGATGAGTCGATGGATGATCCGGCCGTGATGGGCAACTACATCGCCAATTGCTACATTCAGATGGGCTTACAAGATGGCGCAAACGAAGAAGGTGGCTATGCGAATCAATTTTATTCCCCCGTCAACCCACCTCTCACACTACAAACAAACCCGCGCAGTGATGCCCTTCAACAAGACATCCTAGACTTTGATCGTTGGCAACCGCTCTCTTTTGATGTGTTCCGCGATCAAGGCGGCAACATTCGCTACGATACCGTCACCGAATTTGTGGGCGCGGAATGGGGGCAGGTTGTGCCATTCGC
>CALECP010000331.1 GCA_937949915.1 uncultured Anaerolineae bacterium | reverse complement strand
AGCAATCGGTAGTAGCGTAAAAGTGGTTCAATATCGTTGGCCGCTAGGAATGCCACGTGTGCGAAAAATTGAGCGTGATTTGTGGGAAGTACGAACTAATCTGAGCAACAAACAGATTGCGCGAACATTTTTCACTATCAGCGAGAACCAAATGATTTTGTTGCACGGTTTTATTAAAAAGTCTCAAAAAACACCCGCGAATGAACTTGAATTAGCGAGAGCGCGACGTGATTTGTGGCTTAAATGGCTTAAAGAAAATGATGACGAAGAAAAATCCACATAGTGGTAGCACCCTAGATGACTTTCTGATTGAGGAAGGCATTTTTGAGGAAGTAACAGCGCAGGCGCACAAACAATTATTGGCGTTGCAGTTACAGGACATTATGGACGCGGAAGAAATGAGCAAAACCAGTTTAGCGGAGCGGCTAGAAACAAGTCGTTCACAGCTTGATCGGTTGCTTGATCCTGAAAATACGGCCGTGACGTTGGAATCACTGAGTCGGTTGGCAACGGCCGTCGGCCGTAAACTGCGGATTGAATTAGTCTAACGAGGTTCTACAAATGACGACATTTCAATTAAATGACCAACAACTTTTGTCCAAAGTAAAACAGACTGCCAAGCAAAGTGGGCAAACATTGACGGCCGTCATTGAAGATGCGCTACGAGAATTTTTCACTCAGCAAGAAGCATTTAAGTCGCCCCAACTTGAATCGGAAAAGATTATTTTGGGGCTTGCCGAACCAGAGCAGGAATATGCGAATGCGTATGAGGCGATGATGGCGTGGCGTGAGAAATATGTGGACGAGAATTGGGATTTTGATCCGGATGAAGTTTTTGGTGGATTGCGGGTGCAGACTTCCGGCCGTGAGGGAAATCCGTGGGAGTAACATAAGGGCAAATGGACATTGAAGAAATGTGGAATCAATCTCAAATTCAAAAGATAGAAATAATTGTTGGTGAGTTAACGGTAGGTTACCGAAAGATATTTACAACTTTCGCAGCAAACTTTTATCGTGCGAATTTACTTGTAGATGGTTCCTCTCGGTTTGTAAGACTTGAGATTGCAAATTCGGAAATGAATGTAGCATCTAAAGATAGTAATTGGTCTGCGATGGAATCCTTTCAGGAAGAAGTTTTACGCTCCGTTGTTGTCCTGCTTCATTCGACTTTAGAAACACTACTAAGCGATCTGTTTATCCAACACTACAAAATAGCACTTCGTTTCGACTCAAAACCAGAATTACCAACAAACATTTCAATTGTGGGACAAGTCGGAAAACATTCTAAGCAAAATGTCAAACTGCATCAGTTAATAAAACACAAACACTTATCAGTTAGTGAATTAATTCAAGCGTCCATTGAAGAATACATAAGCTATGTTAGTTTTAACCGAGTAGACGACATAATTGCTACTCTAAAGCAAATTGAGCTACCTGTCGAAATAGAGGATGAGTCCGCTATCGCAAACTTGATTGCGCGTCGTCACAAAATTGTTCACGAGGCCGACATAAGTGTAAAAGATGAAATTACACCGATGGAAATCACTTATGATGATTTACACCCCTGGATATTGAGCATACGGTTATTGGAACTTAATATTCGTCACGAAATTCTCAAAAGGTTGACTCTTCGAGTTTGGCACCAACTTGTCGTTCGCAATGTAATTGATAAACCAGATATGACTCAGGATGAAACTGCATTACTCGTTGATATGATTTCCAAACAGCTCGATGCAGCTCAATCAATTTTTGACATTCGTCCGTTCAAGAATGAGGAGGCAAAAAGAGATGATTAGTTCAACTGATGTGATTGTTGAGCTGGTAAGAATCAAAAGTTTGTCTGGCAATGAGGGTGAAGCATCTACTTACCTAACCAATGCTATGACAGATTTGGGCTTCGGCCACGCTTACGTTGACACAGCCGGAAACGCCATCGGCATCCGCGAGAACGCAAGTGTACCAATTGAGCGCGAGATCGTGATGTTGGGGCATATCGACACGGTTCCGGGGGAGATTCCGGTGCGGATCGAGGATGGGATTTTGCACGGCCGAGGCTCTGTCGATGCGAAAGGCCCATTGGCGACGTTTGTGATGGCGGCCGCGCAGGCAGAGATTCGGCCGGGTACGCGCCTTGTCGTCATCGGCGCAGTCGAAGAAGAGTCAGCCACCAGCAAAGGGGCGCGACACGTCATCGACAAGTACAAGCCAACATGGTGCATCATCGGTGAGCCGTCCAATTGGGACGCGGTGACGCTGGGGTACAAAGGGCGCATCTTGATCGATTACACCTATCGGCAGGAGATGAGCCACACGGCCGGAGCGGTGCTAGGCGCGGCCGAGAGCGGCATCGCCTTTTACAATCGCGTCAACGAGTATGTCGAGCAATTTAATACCGACAAAACGCGCCTGTTCGACCAACTGCTGCCATCAGTACGCGACATTCACACAGATAGCGATGGGTTGTACAACTCGATTTATGTAAAATTGGGCATTCGGCTGCCACCGGGCTTCGACATTGCTGCGTTTGAAGCGCAGGTGCGGGAATGGGCTGGCGACGCGGCCGACATCGCCCTTTACGGATTTGAAGAAGCGTATCAATCGACGCGCAAAACAACATTAGCGCGGGCATTTCATCGCGCTTTGTTGAAGCGGGGTGTTCGGCCGCGCTACAAATTAAAAACAGGTACATCAGACATGAACGTGGTGATGCCGATTTGGGATTGCCCCGTCGTGGCCTACGGGCCGGGCGATAGTGCGCTCGACCACACGCCACATGAACATCTCGTTTTAGATGAGTATTTGAAAGCGATTGATGTGCTGACAGATGTATTATCAGTTAGTTAGTCAGTAAATCAGTATTTCAGTTTGTCAGTACGACCGTTCTTCACTGAAATACTGAAAAACTGACCCACTGAAACACCATTTTTGGAGAATTATGAGCTTAGAGAATTATTCAATCATCGAATCGACATTGCGTGAAGGCGAACAGTTCGTCAACGCCTTCTTCACAACCGCCCAGAAAATCCGCATCGCAACGCTGCTAGATTCGTTTGGCGTGGAGTATTTGGAGCTAACAAATCCCGTTTCGTCGCCACAGAGCCGCCAAGATTGCACCACCATTGCCAGTCTGGGACTGAAAACAAAGACGCTCACGCACACCCGTTGCCACATGGATGATGTCAAGATCGCCGTAGATACCGGTGTCGATGGGGTCGATGTGGTGATCGGTACATCGAGTTATTTGCGCGAATTTAGTCATGGCAAGAGCATGGATCAAATCGTCGATTTGGCGCAGGAAGTGATTTCGTGGCTGCTGACGCAGGGTGTCGAAGTGCGCTTCAGCACAGAGGACAGCCTTCGCAGTGATCCGTCTGACATCTTCCGCGTGTACGAAGCGGTCGATAAAATCGGGGTGCATCGTGTGGGCGTGGCCGATACGGTCGGCGTTGGTTCGCCATTGCAGATTTACGAATTGGTCAAAGAGCTACGGTCACGGGTATCGTGCGATATTGAGTTTCATGGGCATAACGATAGCGGGTGCGCGATTGCGAATGCGTACATGGCGCTGGCTGGCGGCGCGACGCATATCGACACCTCTGTTTTGGGCATCGGGGAGCGCAACGGCATTACGTCGCTGGGCGGTCTTGTCGCACGGATGTATGCGGACAACCCCGAAGCGACAAAAGCGAAATACAAGCTCAACATGCTGCACGACATCGACCATGCGGTGGCGAAAATCGTGGGGATCGATGTGCCGTTCAACAATTACATCACCGGATTCAGCGCGTTTACGCACAAGGCTGGCATCCATGCCAAAGCGGTTCTCAACAACCCTTCGACGTATGAGATTTTGAAGCCGGAAGATTTTGGTCTCAAGCGTTATATTCATGTAGCCAGTCGGTTGACGGGCTGGAATGCAGTGAAAGATCGGGCAGAACAGTTGGGTCTGGAATTGAGCGATGCGGAGATCAAGGGGATCACGGCCGAAATTAAAGCCCTGAGCGACACGCATTCACTAACGCTGGATGATGTTGATACAGTGCTGTTTGACCGCGCTAAAAAAGCAACACAAGCAGTGAACGGTACAGAAACCCCGCTTGTCGCCAGCACCTGATTCCACTACCATTGCCACTATGCCAACGGGTGTCCGCCAACAACCACGCTCCAAAGTGCCATTGTTTTTATTGATGGTGATTTTGACGTTGGTTCTGCTCTGGTTTGCGCTCACGCGCAGCTATGCCCAGCTAGAAGAGCTGACGTATGTGGAAGCGACGACACGCGCAACCCTGCATGACGAAACGCAGCACCATCTCAATTTGATGGCAACGGAAGCATACGTTGATAGTGTGGAGCGCATCAAAGATTTTCAGCATGGTGAGGCGAACCGCCAGTTGCCGGGTGAAACGGCGATTCAAATCGACTTGCAAGAGGTGGTACAAGCGGCCGATCAGTCGCTTGTACCCGATGCGGCCGCCTACGCCCGGCCGTGGCAAATGTGGTGGCATCTGCTATCTGATGTCCCCGCCCCCAACGCACCATGAGCAACCCAACGAATGAGATAGACCCCGGCACCCATCCAGGCACATACAATGCGGCCGATTATGATCGGCCGTCCGTCACCGTCGATGTGGTGATTTTTTCACTCTCCCTGGACGATGACGATTTGCGCGTGCTGCTGATGAAACGGCAACAGTGGCCCCATGCCGGACAATGGGCGTTACCGGGCGGCTTTGTGCAACTCGGCGAATCGTTAGATCAATCGGCCGCACGACAATTGCAGACAAAAGCGGGGATTGATTCTGTTTATTTGGAGCAACTGTACACGTTTGGGGATGTTAACCGCGACCCACGCACCCGCGTGCTGACTATCGCCTACTTTGCACTCGTGCCGATGTCGGCCGTGCAAATCCGCGACGACGAAGACAGCCACACCGCCTGGTTCTCGATATTTGACCTGCCCGCGCTCGCCTTCGACCATCGCGCTATTATCGACTATGCGTACACCCGGCTGCGGTACAAACTAGAATATACAACGGTCGGATTTGACTTGCTCCCCGACCAATTTACCCTGACAGAACTGCAACGCGCCTACCAAATTATTTTGCGCGAAAAGCTGGACAAGCGCAATTTCCGGCGCAAAATTTTGCAAGCCAACATCCTCGAAGAGACAGGCGATATGTTCCGCGAAGGAGAGGGCCGCCCCGCCAAACTGTATCGCTATTTAGACGATGCGATGACCGAAGTAAAAACGCGCCGCTTGTTCCCATAAAAACAACCGTCATGCGTTCAAACGCGATGACGGTTGTTAGAAAACTCGTTTCAGTGGCTTCTTTTCGCTTATGGAACGGGTGTTTTGCTCACAACTTCCAACAATTTATAGGCGAGGAAAGAGCCTTCTGGCAATACGGCCGTATCTGGTTCGACAAGCACACGCAATTGATAGTCGAAACCCGGTTCATAAGTAAACCCTTCGATTTCGTCGAAGAAGTTTTGCCAGTCACTAGCGGCCGTGTAGCGCACTTGCACACATTTCTGGGACTCCATCGTGACACATTCCGCGAACTGGGGCGCGACGAACAGTGTCGTCTCCATCGGCGTATCAATGATGAAGTTGAGGAAGCCGTTGGACAGTTGCAGTTCGAGATTAGGGCCATTGATCGAGAAAGAAACGGCCGAACCCAATGCCAGCAAAAACACACTTTCGGATGCCATCGTCGCTTTGTCACACGCTTTGCGCGTCGAGCCTATCGGGCTAAAGGTCAGTTGCTCGCCATCTTGTGTGTAATCGGCAAAGTAGTTGTTGCAGCTACCATTGCCCCCGATCCGGCCGTCCGCAAATTTGAGCGTCACGTTTCTCGTCGGTGGCGCGACTATCGACGTGTCATCAAACGATCCCCACGACCATCGCCATTCGCTACCATCTAGCTCCGTTATCTGTGTCATCACTTCATCCTTTGTCTCTTGCGTTATCTGTGCAGCACTTCCCTCTGGCTCTAATGAGGCTGTACAACCGATCAACATAAACAAAAAAACCGTCAAAAATAAGCGTCTAAACATCTGTTTGTCTCCAATTATTCGTTCGTTACATAATGCAATACGGGCAATGGAGAAAATAGTTGCAACAGATTTTGTGTTTTTTTCTCAGTTCTCAATTCTCAAAGAAGGGGCGACCAAGATCAAAAAGATCGGTCTAGCCTGCGGCCGTCTCATCTTCTTTTTTGCGTTTGAATAAGATGAAGAAGATGCCAGACAAAATGAGGGCAGCCCCACCCAGCGCGGCCGTGCCAGCGATGGTACGCATGTTATCTGGGTCGGCAAAAAAGCCAAGTTCAGGTAAAGGCGTTGGTGGAATCGTCGTCGGTGCTATCGTCGGCACTTCTGTCGGCGTAGGCAATGGGGTCGATGTCGGTGTCGGCCGGAAGCGACTGCCAAATTCTACCGACACAATTTGACCAATCTCAACGGCAAGCGACATCTTTCCGGCCGTTGTCATCTCCAAACTATCTGGCAACTCTTGACCGATTTCATATGTCCCAGGCTCCAAACCATCAAAACAGATCGCTTGCGCCGTCCCCGTCGAAATACCCTTACCGCGCAATGTGCCATTTGCGTCCCCCACTTTGAGCGCGATCCCGGCCATATACCCTTCGTTTTCCTCGCGCAATCCATTCGCATTTTGGTCAGAGAATGTGTTGGTGCAAATCGTCGCCGTATTGCGTGGATCGGCCGTTGGCCCAGGGATAGGCGTATTGGTCGGCCGGGCAGTCGGTACGGCCGCGACAACTTCTGTCGCCTCTTCTGTGGCAGCTTGCACAGCTTCCGTCGCCGTCGCAGCCAGCGTTGGCGTTGGCGTAGGCGGCAATGGCGTTTCTGTCGGCTCTTGTGTGACGGCAACCGGTGTCGGCAAAACGGGTGTCGGTGTTTCCGTGGGGGTCTCTGTCGGTTCGAGCGTCTCCGTCGGGGTCTCAGTTAGTTCAGGCGTTTCTGTCGCTGTCGATTCGGGTGTTTCGGTTGCTTCAGGCGTTTCCGTTTCTATCTCACTCTCTATCTCGCTCTCAATGATCTCAGTCGGCGGTACAGTATTAGTCGGAATAGGTGTATTTGTCGGCAGCGGTGTGGGGGTGGGCGTATCGGTAAACCATTTGCCTGTGGGAACGGGCGTAGGTGTGTCGGTGTACCATTTGCCTGTGGGCAATGGCGTAGGCGTGGGGAATGGGGTGTTGGTTGGCTGCGGCGTATTCGTGGGAGGTAATGTATTGGTGGGGATAGGGGTCGCGGTGGCAGGAACGGCCGGTTGTGTCGGCACGGCCGTCGGTGGCTGCACCGCCTCATCAGCAACCAAAGATGCGCTGTCAAACCACACTTCTAAATGGTTACGACAATTGCCTGCCCCGGCCGTGTCGGCCGCAACAAAAAGCGAGATATTTTCAGATCGTGCTATTGTTTGTACCCAAATACGCTCCCAACCAAAATGCGGGTTGAACGAAGGACTCCAGATCACAGTGGGGCTTGACCACAACCCACCGCCTGTTGGATCGATGCCGACGCGCACATTGAGCAGCACACTGGTATCAGAGGGAGCGGGATAAGGTTGATCAGAAGACCGGCCGCGGGCGCGGACAGCAAATGTATAACTTGTGTTGGGAACAACAGCGACATCTTGTACCAGTCCGCCGTGCCATGTGGCAAATTGGCTGCCGATACGCTGGGAGCTTGCGCTATCAAACCACAATTCGCCCCCTGCACCACCCGCTTTTTCTACCGTCCATATCGGCCGATGGTAAATAGCGTTCGTCGCACAGTCAGCGGCCGTATTAAATTCTCGATGCCAGGGAAACCAATCGCTTGCAGTCGCCCCCTGCCCTTCAAAACTAGGGTTTCGCACCAAATTAGATTGAGCGGCCGCATCGTTCGTCAATAAAAGCGCACCGATAAAAATAATAAATACCGATAAAAATAGATTGTTTTTCACAAGTTAACCGCTCTGATCAAAACGTGATGGTTGCCAAGTAAGACAACCATCACATTCAAACGATAAGTTACGCACTCGTCTCAGACTCGGAGGAGCGGCGCGTTAATAACAAGAACAGCAAACCGACGAGCAGAAGCGACCCAGCCACGATGAGCGCAACGAAAATGTTGTTGCTGCTATCTGCATCGGCCGCCGCATCATCGCTTTCATCGTCATCTGTTTCTGCATCTGTATTGCCTGTCTCTGGGGCAACCAAGCCATCCGATTCAGACGCATCTTCGCTATCATCTGCATCATCTGCATCAGACGCGCTTTCTGTCGCTTCCGCTTCGGCAGCAGCTTCCGCTTCGGCCGTTGCCTCGGCTGCCAGCGCGGCCGCTTCTTCTGCTTCACGTTCTGCCACCTCTTCGGCCGTCAGCATATAGCTGCCGAACGGCGCGTCGATCCGTGCGCCCGCTTGCAATTCGACCGTGACATCGCCCTGGTCAAAGCTAGAAAGCACTTCATTGGGCAATTTTGAACGCATGAGACGATATGTACCCGGCTCTAAATTGGGAACACAGAAAAATTCAACTTCAATGTTGCTAATGTAGCTTGATACCACATTTTCATCTCGAATAATTTCAAAGGCAACATCGTCGCGCAACGGTTCGCCCTCATCTGGCATACCGTTACGGTCAAGGTCTTCATAAGCCTTCAAGCAAATTTCGCCGCCTGTCACCTCTGTAGATGCACCTGTTTCGCTCGTCTCGTCATCATTGGGCGATTGCTCAACAGTAACGCTCTCATCTGGCACATCCCCTTCGTCGTTATCCGTCTCCGCATCTTCTGCGTCTGACTCGCTCTCTGTTTCAGCCTCGGCCGTCTCATCGTCAGTTGCCGCTTCTTCTTCCGTCTCGGCTTCTTCTTCGGCTTCTTCTATCACCGTCCCCGGCGCGACAAAGCCAATGATCACTTGATCACCCAAGTTGATAACAGGGCTTGATCCGGGCGCGTAGCCATTCAGTTCAAATAGCTCATCAATCGTCAAATCAGCTTTGGCGGCAATGTTCCACACACCGAGATCATCTTCGTCTACCACGTCATAAATAAACCCTTCTGCGTCTGGTGTGGCGGTAGGCGTGGGGCCAACAGGCACGGCCGTCGGTTCAGGTGTTGGCTCGTCTGTCGGTTCTGGCTCGGCCGTCGGCTGCGCGGCCTCTGGCTCGGCCGTGGGCTGTTCGGGAACGGCCGTCGGTTGCACAGGGGCAGGGGCTAATGTCGGCTGCGCTTGTGCTGGCACGGCCGCTACTTCGACTGCGGCAGTAGGTACAGCAGTCGCCGGTGCTTCAGTCGGGGCAGAGGTCGGAACGGCCGTATTCACCACAGGCACATTGGTCGGCGTGGGACTCGGCCACGGCGTAGGTGTGTCTGTAAACCATCGTCCCACTGGCAATGGCGTGTTGGTGGGGCGTGGTGTATTTGTCGGCCGCGGTGTGCGGGTCGGGAATGGTGTACGGGTCGGTGCAGTGGTGCGCGTCGGCCACGGTGTCGGTGTTTGCGTAGGGGTGTTGGTCGGCCACGGTGTCCGTGTCGGCAATGGCGTGTTGGTGGGACGCGGTGTATTTGTCGGCCGTGGCGTGTTTGTTTTGGTCGGCCACGGTGTTGGTGTATCGGTAAACCATTGTCCAGCCGGGAGCGGTGTACTGGTCGGCCATGGCAAAGGGGTGCGCGTCGGTGTCCACGTCGGCCGCGGGGTGTTGGTCGGTGCAGGGGTATTGGTGGGGGGTGGCGCGTCCGATAGCTTGATCAGCGACAAGCCATCAATAAACCAGCCATTGTTGTTAACGGCCGCCGTTTGTTGCTGGTTAATGCCTTCGGTTGCAAACATTTCGATCCAAACAGTCATATTGCGCTCGTTGGCTGTAAAGTCGAATGTGTAGTTGAGCATGTTCAAATAGAAACCGGGCGTATTGGATGGCAACGCTGTACCACTATAGTTGATCTCGCTGGTACGCCATGTTGCCCCTCGGCCGCTTGCGCCCAAACGGACACCGGCCGCGTCGTCGCCATGTGGTGGTACTTTTTGTCCACCATCATAACGATCAACAATATCTGCATAAATCGGGGCAACCAAACGATACCGCGCACCCGGCTCAAGCGTCACATCTTGCGACAAACCAGCGTACATCGGTGCGCCGCCCTTAAACATTTTGAGCGTATAGTCGCCGTCACGCCAGAAGATCGGCCGTTCGTCCATCGGTGCATCTTGGATGTACCAGACAACTGTTTCGGGACGAAACGCTTCCGATTCCGAGCCGGGGAAGGGTTGGTTATCGACATAGTGCAATATCCAATCGTTGGGGATGGCTAATTCGGCCGCATTGTTGTAGTACCCTTCTTCAAAACCGGGGTTGCTCAACAAGTTTGCACTCTGTGCATGGACAGAAGATGCGCTAACGATGGCGAAGAACGCGATCAAACTCAATAAAAATGTTCGCAATGTTTTGCTTGTTATGTTCAGCATAAGTCGATATTTCCCAAACTAATTCCACCCATTATGGTGCGAGCTGCCAACTATCGGCCGCTTGTACCGGGTCATCTATCTGGAGACGAAGCAACGTCTCTGTCTCATAAACGCCGATCAAAATGTTGTGTACTGTCACATCAAAAGGCGTTTGTAAAGTCAATGTGCGCCGTTCTGTCACGGTGATACCGGGCTGCCACCAAGCAGTGTTCCAGTGTGTACCACCGGGCGGCGCGTCAGCTTGTGCAATCAGCGCACCAGAACGGTCGAGAATATGCACAAATGCAGTGAGCGGCCGTTGCTCAGACAGTTGCGCCCATGTCAAATCGACATGGACAACATCCGCTTGTGCTTGCCAATGGGCTGCATGGAGTGCAATGGCGTTTTCAAAGGTCACAGTCAAGGTAGGCGGCTCGGCCGCGCCTAGATCATACCGCACATACAGAGGCAATGCTTCTGCATCCAGGTCGCCCCGTGCCAACGCCCCTGTGGCGATAGCGATGTGCATGGGCGGGTCGATGGTGGCGGCCGATAGATCAACCCCGCTCCACGGCCACACAAAAAGGGTAGAGGGCGCGGATAAAGGGATCGTAGATTGCCATTTTTGATGATGTGGATTCGCTATCAAATAGCGTGTAGAAGGCCATCCTTGCTGCAAGCGTGGATCGATAAAAACGTCCTGTGCTGGTCGTGTATTTATATCTTCTGCTAATTCCCTAGCGGCCGACTCAAATAAATAAGCTGTATCGGCCGAACGTGCATACTCGACAAAATAATCGTTGATTGTCATACCGAGGCTGCCCACCATCAAAACCATTGTAAGAAGCGCACCCCAAATAGTAGTACGCTCTGTATGTGAACCTAAACCGCCCGCTAGTGTAGACCAACTGAGAAGTTGCGACAAGCCAAGCGCGGGAAAGATCAAAACACCAGGCAACATACCGGCCGCGCGCAAAAAATGAGGCGCGTCTTCAGCAAAAATAGTGCCAATTGCCATCGAACCAACCCATAAAAGAGGGGCGGCCGCGACCGGGCTGCGCCAACGACGCAAGCAATGCCACACACCGAGCAAAAACGGCATGATCATAAAGAAGTCGAAAACAGGGCGGCCGAACGGATTATGCCGAACAATCGTATCGCCGCGCACAAAAAACATGGCGGCCGTGCGCCCAAGATGCCGCCAAAATGTCCCCCAAAAATCCCCCCCATTGATGTCTGGGTGCAAAATAGAGACTTGCCCGGTGCGGCCAGCCAGTTCGGGCGTGGTCAGCAGCACATAGACCAATGGCAACACAAGCAGCACACTCCCTGCCACAAACCACACCCCGCGCCATGCAAATGTGCGCCATTCGCCCCGTGCCATTCGCCATAGACAGTAAGCTGAGAGCAAGATGAGAAAGAGCGGGGTGAGCCGCGCCGCCAAATAACTGTAAAACATAAAACCGTACACACATCCGGCCGCGAAGGCGATCCCGTTGCTTTTTTTGCGCCATGCGACGGTGAGCAGCCACAGCGACAGCGCAAATAAAGGCGGCATCAAAATGGTGCGAAAACCGACGCGACTAAGATGGATTGTCCAGACAGTTGTCGCCCACAAAAAGGCGGTACAGTGGGCGGGGATACGGCCGAACCATGCGCGAACGAGTAGCCATGTGGGTAAAATGGCGACTGTTCCCGCGATTATTGCTGGTAGGCGAATGGCGAGCGGGGTACGGCCGAGCCCGTTGACCATCAGCGTGACGAGGTAGATGTAGAGTGGCTCACGGCCGTTATTGGCGACAAAAAAAAGCGGCCGCTCCCCTGCCAACACCGTCAGTGCATCCAGACCATGAAACGCTTCGTCTCGGTAGAGACCGGGCGGCAGATCGCCCATTTGGTGAACGCGCAATGCGGCCGCCAGCAACAAGATCAGCCCCAAAATGAGCCAATCGTGCCATCCTGTTTTCTGTTCGGGGGGCGTACTTTGTACCAGCATAATCAGTGCGCTAGTTTACACCAAAGTGACACGTCAACCGACGACAAACGATCTGCGACAAACATGCTTTTGTC
>CALECP010000330.1 GCA_937949915.1 uncultured Anaerolineae bacterium | reverse complement strand
CGATCAGCAAGCCTGTCAACGTCGGCCGCACACCCAAAATCCACTTTGTCCCAGCCTGATACATCCAGCTTGCTGTCCCCGTCAACCAGCTATTCCGCGCCAGTCCAAACTGCGGATGTTCATCCCCCAAGATATTTTGCGGATACACATACGGCTCCGTCTGGAACTCATCTATTTTGTCGTTTTTCGCGGCCGGGTTCACCTGGCTGTAATAGGAAAACGCACGGCCGCCCCGCCCCAGCATCGTCTCTGCGATCATCACCCAGGGATTGCTGTGCAGGAAAATACCACCATTCTCTTTCGCGCCCGGCCGGTACGTCGAAACACCCCCCTTCTTCGGATCATACCCATCATAACCGGGCGTACTCAGCTTGATCCCATTCGCCGTATTCAAGCGTTCATACACCGCATCCAGCGCACGGATCGCCCGTTCTGGTGGCGCATAGCCAGCCAGCACCGCCCACGATTGCCCATTCGCATAAATTTGCCCCGCTTCGTTCGTGTGCGAGCCGACGGGACGGCCGTCCGCCTCAAAATAACGCACATACCAATCACCATCCCACGCCTGCTCATTCACGCGCTGCCCCATTTCTGTGTGCCACGCCTCATACCGCGCTGCGGCCGCCTCATCCCCCAAATGGGTCGCTAACGCGATCATCTCGCGCAACGCCGCCCCAAACAGATGAGCATTGAACAGCGACTCCGCACCGGGCAGCAAATTGACCGTATCATTCCAGTCAGCAAAACCGAGCAACGGCAACCCATGCGCCCCCGTCGTCTGCCACGTAAACGCCAGCGCACGCTGCAAATGGGCCAGCACCGTCCCCGTTTCTACAGGGTTTTCATTTTCATCTTTATCATAAAACGGCACAACCTCATCCAAAATCGAAAAATCCCCCGTCTCCTTGATCCACGCCACCGTCGTCAAAATAATCCACAAATGATCATCTCCATAAAACGGCAGCCGCTCCTCATCCTCCGCTTCTCCCTGCGTGGCCATCATCGTCAACGGGTTAAATTGGTGCATCGCCGACCCATCGATCTTTTGCGTGTGCAGTAGCTTCACAATGAGATCGCGGCACTCGTCGGCCGCCAGCCCAACCGCGCCCATCACATCCTGCGACGTATCCCGGAAACCCAGCCCCCGTGCGCCCAGCCCCAATTGATAGAGCGACAAATAGCGTGACCAATTCATCGTGATATACACTTGGCGCGGGTTATGCACATTGAGCATATTGTTCATCGCGGCCGATGGCGTATCGACCTGCATCCCGTCCAGCCGCGCCGCCCATTTGTCTGCTAGCTGCGCCAGAGCAGCCTGCACCACGGCCGCATCCCGGTACTTCTGGATCGATGGCAACGCGCTCTCATAGCTCATCGCTTGCCCCAATTGGGTGATCGTCTGCATCGTTTCGCCCGGTGCAATAGCGCCCAGCGCGTGCAAAAGGGCAGCGATATTATCCCCACGCACCGCGTCTTGGCTGCTCAGATCGCCCCCATTCTGCAACGCGCCCGGCCGCGCCCACGTCCCATACTCATTGTCGCCCAAGAAACGGCCGCGATCAGTCTCATAAGAAGCAACCGGCCGATTGGACGCGAAAAAGTTGTGCGCTATCTCCCGCTTCATAAACGCATATTGCACCAGCGTCACACGGCCGTCCGGGTCACGCATCGCATGGCACTCCATCGTCTGTGGCACCCAGTCCGCGTTGTTAAATTGCTTGAGCGCATCAAAATGCGTAAATTCAACCACCGGGATCACATCGATCTCGACTGTCTCCTCCCGCAAATTAGTAACGCTCACATCTTGCACCACCTGCTGCGCCCCATCCGGCACAAACACCGTCACCTCTGTTCGCACCCCCGCTATTTCGGTCAACCATTTCGTATACCCCAGCCCCACCCGGCACTCAAAACGATCATACGCATCGAGCGTCGGCACAAAAAAAGGCGAAAAGACACGCACTCCGGCCGTATCACGCACCCGTATGTACAGCGTACTGCCCTTAAAATTAGAGGCTGGCAATTGCGGTATATATTTGGTGATGCGATTAAGAGCCGGGTCGCCCTTGCACACCAGCATCCCGCCCGTATGATCGACAAAGCCGCCGAACGAAAGCGTGCCGATGTAGTTGATCCATTTGGTCGGGGTGCGCGGATTGGTGATCACATATTCCCGTTTTTCATCATCAAAATAACCGTATTGCATAGCGCTTTTCTCTCTCCAAAAATTATCTACTTTCCCATAGTTTACGACAACAAGCGTGTTAAAAAAAGATCAGCTTTTGGCGTTTTATGCGGTCACATACTTCGCCCTACCAAGCGCACTTATCATCCAAAATCGAGTGTATACACAACTGATTTACCCAAAAGAAGCAAATTTGCCTTGACATCCACAAATTGGATCGTTAGAATACGGGTCGCTGAATTAAAAACAGTGAATACATGCCGAGATAGCTCAGTTGGTAGAGCATCGCACTGAAACTGCGAGTGTCGACAGTTCGAGTCTGTCTCTTGGCATCTTAAATATGCGGGCGTAGTTCAGTGGTAGAACATTTCCTTGCCAAGGAAAAGGTCACGAGTTCGAATCTCGTCGCCCGCTTTCAATAAAATTCAGCAGGCATTCGTGTCTGCTTTGTTTTTTTCTGGCGACGTAGCCAAGTGGTAAGGCAGGGCTCTGCAAAAGCCCCATTCACCGGTTCGAATCCGGTCGTCGCCTCTCAAAAAGCCTCGCTCTTGTCAAGTTAAGATAGCAGGGGCTTTTTTTATACCCAGCGAGGCAAACGTGATGAGCAAATATCCACAAACAATTGACGAAATCGAATATACAAAATGGGAAACATTCGCCGCATTTTATGATCCTCTGCTCGCGCAAGATGTTGATGAGAGCAACTATCAACAATGGCTGGCTGATTGGTCGTATGTGTCGCGCATAGCGTATGAGGCATCATCGCACACCTACATCCAGTACACGCTGGACACGGCCGACAAGGCGGCAACCGAGACATATTTTGCGATGCTAGACAACATCCAGCCCAATCTGCGGCGCGCCGAGCAGCAGTTGAGCGAAAAGTTGTTGACGATTGATATAGACCGGGCTGACTTGCAAGTGCCATTGGTGGGGATGCGCTCCGATGTTGAGATTTATTCAGAGGCGAATTTGCCGATTTTCGTCGAACTGCAAAAACAGGCGGCCGAATACAACAAGATCACCGGGGGCATGTCGGCCGAGCTAGACGGCGAACAGCATAATGTGAGCCAGTTGGGGCAGCTATTGGGTAGCAAAGACCGAGCAGAACGCGAACGCGCTTGGCACGCCCTGATGGGCATGTGGCAAGCAAATCAGGATGCGCTCAATGAGTTATTTTTGCAGATGTTACCCAAACGAACGGCCGTGGCTGCCAACGCCGGATTTGATGATTATCGCGCCTACGTCTTTCGTGCCAAGCACCGTTTTGGCTACACACCAGACGACTGCATGACGTTCCATGACGCGATTGAGAAAGTGGTTGTTCCGGCCGCACAACGGATTATCGAACGCAAGCGGCAGCGCATCGGGGCGGCCGCCTTCAAGCCCTGGGATTACGTGCCAGAGATGAGCATCATCGTCGATACAGACGACGGCGAAGCACTTGCGCCCTTTGCAAAACAAGCTGATCTCGTCGCCACCAGCCAAACGATTTTCGACCAACTAGACAGCGAGCTAGGCAGCTATTTTCGCAAGATGGATGAAGAAGCGATGCTCGATTTGGACACACGGCCGGGCAAAGCGTTAGGCGGATATTGCAGTACATATCCATTGCGAAAATTACCTTACATCTTTATGAACAGCACAGGCTCGGCCGACAATGTGCAAACGCTTTTCCATGAAGCCGGTCACGCCTTCCATGCGTTCGAGGCGATGCACAGCCAACAGTTCGTCCATCAGCAACGGGCCAATATGGAGTTCAACGAGGTCGCGTCAATGGCGATGGAACTACTCGCTGCACCTTATTTGACAAAAGAAGCTGGCGGGTTTTATGACACGGCCGAGGCGGCCCGCCACCGCATCGAACACCTTGAAGGAATTATCATGTTTTTCCCGTTCATGTCGGTCGTCGATTTGTTCCAACAATGGTTGTATACACATGTCGATGAGATCAAATCGGCCGACCAGCTAGACGCGAAATGGGACGAACTGTGGCAGCGTTATTTGCCCGGTGTCGACTGGACAGGCTTCGAGGGTATTCGCGCCAGTGGCTGGCATCGCAAGCTGCACATTTTCCGCTATCCGTTTTACTATATCGAATATGGCATGGCACAAATCGGGGCGTTGCAAGTGTGGCGCAACAGCATAGCCGATCATCCGGCCGCGCTGGCACAATATCGCCAAGCCCTCTCGCTAGGCGGCACAAAAACATTGCCCGATCTGTTCAATGCGGCCGGGGCAGCCTTTCAGTTCGATGTACCGATGGTATCGCAATTGATCGACTTGCTGGAGTCCACATTGGCCGAACTGGAAGCGCAACTATAGGTCTCTGAAAAATTGTGGGGTTGAGTACACCCTTCCCCTTGATTCCCCTTCTGAAGGGAGGGGTTAACATGAAAACTTAGAATTTACGCAAGTAGGGACACGGTTAACCATGTCTAATTGGTATCAAGCTAAGGCTAAAATCGGTTAAATCAGCACATCATCGGCAATTTGTCGCCCCGGTTTCGCCCGGTGTTGAAACACGCGGTCTGTCAGAGCGACTTACATCGCTACGAACAACCCGTTTCAAACGGGTTTCAGTCGGCGTAGCAGCCGATTTCAACCGGAGCGGTAACGGCTTGATATGTATGGGACACGGTTAACCGTGTCCCTACGAAGCAACCATACAAAAGTGCGTAAGTCCTAGACTCAGAGAATTACGCGCTGCCTGTTTGATTGATGTTGATCGGGTCTGTGCCATCGTTTGGCACAACCGGCCGCGCCCACATTTCCAGATGCAATTTATCACCCATGTACGGATGCGCGTTGGCAACCGCTTCATTTAATGTGATGCCCAGCCCCGGTGTTGCCGGCGGAATCACAAAACCGTTCTCCCACCTGATTTTTTGCTCAACGAGATCATCATGAAAGCCCCCCCACGTCTGGATACTCTCCAAAATGAGGAAGTTGGGGCTACACGCGCTCAGTTGCGCGTTTGCCATGCCGCCGATGGGGCCGTTGTAGCAATGGGGCGCGATTTGGGCATGAAACGCTTCTGCCATGCCAGCGATCTTTTTCCCTTCGAGAATGCCCCCCACCCGGCCGAGATTCAGTTGCAAAATAGCGGCCGCATCATGGCGCAGGAGTTGGGCAAATTCATACTTGGTCGCCAATCGCTCCCCCGTCGCAACCGGGATGCTCGTCTGGTGCGCCACTTGCGCCATCGCGTTCACATTGTCGGGCGGCACAGGCTCTTCCAGCCATAGCGGGTCATACGGTTCTAGCTGTTTTGCCAGCCGGATCGCGCCTGTCGGGGTCAGTTGCCCATGTGTGCCAAACAGTAGATCGCACCGTGTACCGACCGCCTCCCGGATTTTTTGGACGAATTGCACACAGCGTTCCAGTCCGGCCAATGTGGGCTGGCGGGGGTCAAATGCAGAATAAAAGGAGAGCGGGTCAAATTTGACGGCCGTAAAGCCCATATCGGCATAGTAGACAGCCCGTTCGGCCGCGAGATCGGCATCCATGTACACGTCTGTTTTGTCGCCCGGTTGCGGATACAAATATGTGTATGTGCGTAAGCGATCATGCACTTTGCCGCCCAGCAATTCATACACCGGCTTGTCACACGCCTTGCCGATGATGTCCCAACACGCCATCTCTAGCCCACTGACAATGCCAGCCAGCGACATGTCCGGCCGTTGCGTAAAGCCGCTCGAATAAACGGTGCGAAACAGTGTCTCTATACGAAAAGGATCGCTATTATGGACAACCCGGCCGAACACATCCGCAATCATTTTTTCGACCACATGCGGGTGAAATGGCACAGCGTACACCTCACCAATACCGGTGATCCCTGTATCGGTGGTCAGCTTGACGAAGACGAAGAAACGGCCGCCAAAGTGCGGGGGTGGATTACCGACAACAAACGTTTTTAGATCGATTATTTTCATGTTTAGTTCCGGCGAAGTGCCACCCCACGCGCCAGCAAGCGGCGAAAGAAATAGCTGGGATCATCGACACGGGCAAACAAACTTTGATGCGGGGCGCGGGTGATGACGACGGTATCGCCATTGACGAGATCAATCGAATCGCTGCCATCGGCCGTAATCGACGCTTCGTGGTCAAATTCGACATGAATAGTGACGGTCGCCTCTTCGTGCAGCACTATCGGCCGATCCAGACTCAAATGCGGGGCGACAGGTACGATCACAAAGTTGAGCAGCTCGGGCGGTAGGATCGGCCCCCCGGCCGCCAGTGCATACGCGGTCGAGCCAGTTGCCGTCGCTGTAATGATGCCATCCGCCACAATCGACGTAACAAGATCGCCATCGACATACAGCTTAAAATGCAGCACTCGCGCCTGACGGCCGCGACTGACCACTACCTCATTGAGCGCGGTCAAATTGCCCAATTGCGCCCCGTCGCGTTCGACATGAGCATGGAGCATCAACCGTTTTTCGACCCGATATTGTCCCGCCAGCACGGCCGTCAATCGCGCCTGCCAATCTTCTGGGGACGCTTCGGACAAAAAGCCGAGACGGCCGAGATTGACGCTAAAAATCTCTGTGCCGTGCGCCGCGCCCAGCCGTGCCGTGTGCAAAATCGAGCCATCCCCACCAAGCGCGATCAGCAGCTTGCTGTTCTGCACTTGGTCATCTAGCTCGTTCTGGATCGGGCTTTTCCATGTGGTGTAGCCGCGCTCAGTCAGCCATGCTTCGATCTGGCTGGCAAGCGGTTCGGCCGTTGGCACTTTTGGATGATGCAGAATGCCGATCATCGGGGTCTCTACAGGCTAATCGGCCGTCAGATAAGCCACAAGATCGGCGTAGGGGAGGGTTGTTTGGGGGCGGTCGTCCATCGGCCGCACCACCACTTCGCCCCGCGCCAATTCATCTTCGCCCAACAAAACAACGTAGCTCACTTCACGGTTGTTTGCTTCCCGCATTTGGCTTTTTAGGCTGCGCTTGCCCCGCGCAAAGGCGACTCGTGTACCGATGCCCAATTGTCGCAGTTCAAAGGCAAGTTTGACGGCCGCCACTTTCGTTTCGCCACCAAAATGAGCGATCATGACAGTCGGTTGTGGCACGGCCGGGGGTTCGATCCCCGCCTCTTTCAAGCCCAAAATAATGCGCTCGATGCCACTGCCAAAGCCGACACCGGGCAACGAACTGCCGCCGATCTCTGGGGCTAAATTATAGCGGCCGCCCCCACACACGGCCGATTGCGCCCCGATGCCTTGCGCTAATACCTCAAACACCGTTTTTTCATAGTAATCCATGCCGCGCACAATGCGGAAATTGATCGTATACGGTGCATCCAGCACTTGCAGCATCGTCTGTACATCAGTGAAATGGGTCGCGCAATCTTCACACAGATGGTCAGCCAAATGGGGCGCGTCTTCTAGCAAGGGCTGCACGTTTTTGTCTTTGCTGTCTAGCACGCGCAATGGATTTTTCGTCAATCTTTCTTGATCAGTTGCGCCCAATTGCTCAACATATTGCGAGAGATAATCGCGCAATTTTTCGACGTAGGCGGGGCGACACGTTTTGCAGCCGGTGCTGTTCAATTGAAATGACAGCCCTTTGTAGCCCAGTTCACGGTACAAATTGAGAGCAAGCATCATCACTTCGACATCGGCCGCCGGATCGTCTTCGCCCAATATCTCGCAGTTAAATTGATGATGTTGCCGGAAACGCCCTGCTTGCGGCCGTTCGCGCCGGAAGATGGGGCCGATCAGGTACAGTTTGACAGGTTGTGTCCAACTGCTCATCCCATTTTGAATGTACGCTCGCATCACCCCGGCCGTAAATTCCGGCCGCAGCGTGATCGCGCCTTTCTTCTCCTCAATCGTGTACATCTCTTTCTGTACGAAAAAGTCGGCCGTTGTGCCAATTCCCCGCTCAAATAATTCATGCTTTTCCATGATCGGGATGTCGAGTCGCTCGAAACCATACAGCCGCGCCAGTTCATGTCCTTTGTCCAGCACATAGTTCCAGTAGCGCCACTCTTCTGGCAGGATGTCTTGCATCCCTTGTATCCGTTTAATCGGGTTCATAAATGTTTCCTTTTATCGTTTAGGGGATTATACATGATGGTGGGCGTGGTGGGCATTGTAGAACCACAACATTTCTTATTTCTTTTTCACTACGCTATCCCCGCCCAGATACTTTACAACAACCTATTCATTACTGATTTTGATGGTATGATTGGCGGCGATTAAGCGTGAGTAATTTTCAATAAACAGACGAGGAATTTATGACGTATTCGACGACGCTGACTCCAGAAGAAATCGCTGCCATTATAGGCGGCTATCATAGCGATCCATTTAGCATTCTCGGCCGTCACACGGTCGATGGCAAATCAGTTGTGCGTGTGTTCGAGCCAGCGGCCGAGGCAGTGGCGGTCATCATCGGCCGCAAACATACCGCACTGACACGCATCCATCCCGAGGGGCTGTATGAAGGCGTAACAAGCGATAAGCCTTACAAGCTACAAGTCACGTATTCCGACACCAAAATTAGACGCGCCGATGCGTATGCGATGCCGTCCACTATCACCGACTTCGACCGTCACTTGTTAGGTGAAGGGTCAGATATGCGGATGTATGAGAAGTTGGGCGCACATTTGATGACAATTGACGGCATCAGTGGCACACGGTTTGCGGTATGGGCCCCCAACGCGGAGCGCGTCAGTGTGGTGGGCAATTTCAATTCGTGGGACGGCCGTCGCAACCCGATGCGCCTGCATCCTGCCAATGGTATTTGGGAGCTGTTTATTCCCGGCATCAGCGAAGGTGAACTGTACAAATACGAGATCAAAACGCGGTACAAGGGCTACACGGTGAGCAAGGCTGATCCTGTGGCGTATGCGGCCGAACTACGGCCGGGGCAAGCCTCTATCGTGTGGGACATCGACAAACACGAGTGGCAAGACGGCGATTGGATCGCCAATCGGCCGCACCGCAACAGCGTCAACGGCCCGATCAGCATCTACGAATTGCATCTTAGTTCGTGGCAGCGCAAAGAAGACAATCAATTTTTAACCTACAGCGAGCTTGCCGAACGCCTCATTCCATATATCAAGTACATGGGCTACACGCACATCGAATTGCTGCCGATTGCCGAACATCCGCTAGATGCCTCTTGGGGCTATCAGGTCACAGGGTATTTTGCCCCCACCCGCCGCTTTGGTACACCAGACGACTTCCAAAAGTTCGTCGATGCGTGTCACCAAGCTGACATCGGCGTGATCGTTGATTGGGTACCCGCGCACTTTCCCAAAGACGAGTTTGGCCTCAACTTCTTTGACGGAACGCATTTGTACGAACACGCAGACCCACGCCAGGGCGAACATCCCGACTGGGGAACGATGATCTTCAACTACAGTCGCGCCGAAGTGCGTCAATTTTTGATCAGCAATGCGATCTTCTGGGCAGAGAAATATCACATCGACGGCTTGCGGGTCGATGCCGTTGCATCGATGCTCTATCTCGACTTTTCACGCGAAGAAGGGCAGTGGATACCCAATCAGTATGGCGGCCGGGAAAATATCGCCGCGATTGATTTCTTGCGCGAATTTAATAGCCGCCTCCATGCTGAATATCCCGACGTTCTCACCATCGCCGAAGAATCGACCGCTTGGGGTGGTGTCACCAACGATCCCGAAAACGGCGGGCTGGGCTTCGACTTCAAATGGAACATGGGCTGGATGAACGATACATTGCGCTACATCGAAGAAGAACCGATTCACCGCAGCTATCATCACGGTACACTCACCTTCTCGATGCTGTATGCGTTCAGCGAAAAGTTTATGCTGCCGTTCTCGCATGACGAAGTGGTACATGGCAAAGGCAGCATGATCAACAAAATGCCGGGTGACGATTGGCAAAAGTTCGCCAACCTCCGCGCCTTATACGGGTACAAGTACGGGCATCCCGGCAAAAAATTGTTGTTCATGGGGCAAGAGTTCGCGCAATGGGATGAGTGGACAGAGAAACACAGCCTCGATTGGC
This sequence comes from uncultured Anaerolineae bacterium, assembly GCA_937949915.1. Lineage (GTDB taxonomy): Bacteria > Chloroflexota > Anaerolineae > Promineifilales > Promineifilaceae > CALECP01. Next base: position 6,581 of record CALECP010000330.1, on the reverse strand, counting down.
ATCTGGTGCAAGAGGGCTGGCCGCACCAGAAGATGCAAAATTATGTACGCGATCTCAATCTGTTCTATCGGGATAATCCAGCATTTTACGAAGTAGACAATTCGTGGGAAGGCTTCCAATGGCTGTCGGTGCAGGATAGTGCAGGCAGCACGCTGGCGTACCTTCGCAATGCGTATACGTCGCGCGATTTCGTGATTGTGGCAACCAACTTTACACCTGTACCACGCAAGGGGTATCGCATCGGTGTGCCGCATCCCGGCACGTATCTGGAAGTGCTGAATAGCGACGCAGACAGGTATGGTGGTAGTGATGTGGTCAATGATGGCGACTTGCACACAGAGCATTTGCCGTGGCAAGATCATCCACAATCTATTGTGGTGACGTTGCCGCCATTGGCGACTATTTATATCAAGATCAAATTGTAGAGACGCAAGATTTTGCGTCTCTACGAAGAATTTATGAATAACCTTTATCCATTGACATTCACACCGGTGCTGAAAGAGTATATTTGGGGCGGCCGCAATTTTGAGACGCGGCTCGGCCGTATCATTCCATCCGATATGGATGTGGTGGCCGAGTGTTGGGAGATCGCCGGACACAAAGACGGCACATCGACCATCAACAACGGCACGTATGCGGGGCAACTGCTAACGGCCGTCCATGCCGAATTGGGTCTCGATCTGATCGGGACGCGCAGCACGTGGGCGCAAGAGCGCGACAAATTCCCCCTACTGATCAAGTTGCTCGATGCCAATCGTGAGCTATCGGTGCAAGTTCATCCACAAGATGATTATGCGCTAGCACATGAAGGCAACGAATTGGGCAAGACAGAAATGTGGGTGATCGTCCATGCCGAGCCAGACGCAAAAATTATCTTGGGCGTGAAAGATGGCACAACCAAAGCGGCGTTTCGACAAGCGATTGCGGATGGCAACTTGGAGCAGTATCTACATTTTCTGCCTGTCAAGACGGGTGATCATGTGTGTGTTCCGGCCGGGTCGATGCACGCTATTCTCGATGGCATCATGATCGCGGAAATCCAGCAAAACTCGAATACGACATACCGGGTATATGACTGGAACCGCGTGGGCAAAGATGGGCAACCGCGGCCGCTGCACGTCGATAAGGCGATGGATGTGATCAACTTTGATCAGGTTGAGCCGTCGATTTGTGCGGCCGATGTAATCAGTGACGAAGCGGGGGTGCGGCGCGAATTGTTGTGTAGCAACCGATACTTTACGGTCGAGCGGGTGACGATGACGGCCGGAGCGACGTTCACGGGCGTATGCGATGGCAGCACGTTTGAGATTTGGGGAACGCTGATAGGAGACGTAACAGTATCGGGCAATGGCAATGATGTGCCACTGCCATCGATTCAATTTTCGCTGCTTCCGGCCGCGATGGGGGCGTTTTCGGTGACGGCCGTGCAAACATCGACCCTTTTACGTGCATATGTTGCCGAATAGGACTGTTTTTGTTACCATTCTCGCTGCTCTCACGTTCGTAAATTTAACTTTTAACACCGTTCAGTCAATCAAAAAACTGACATAAGGATTTTTTAAGCATGGCGAATATACAATCAGCCAAGAAACGCATACGTCAAAACGAAAAACGCCGCATTCGCAATCGCGTCTATCGTTCTTCCGCACGTACCTACATCAAAAAAGCCCGTACCCAAATCGCGGACGGACAGCTAGACGAGGCGACAGAAACAGTCCGCCTTGCCAGTCAAGCATTGGACAAAGCTGCCCGTCGCCGAATCATTCACCCGAACAATGCGTCACGGCGCAAAGGGCGGCTGATGGCATCATTGGCGGCGGCGAAAAAAGCGGCCGCATAAAAGAGTGCGGTCGAAACGTGAGATTTTAGGGCTACCTCCGGGTAGCCTTTTGCATTTATAGCTCTTTTTTGGATGATCCAAAGATGAGTGACTATTGTCGATAGGCAGACGACACTTATAATTAGCGCGTTGGAATTGATTGGGAAGATAAATATGAAACAACGCTATATCGTTCTTATTCTAGTCACATTGCTTTTATGGTTGGCAGTGGGATGTGTACAACCAGATGAATTGACACCAGAGCCGACGCAAATAGCAGAGCGGCCGGTTCTCGCAACTGTCACGGCCGCACCGACTGCAACAGATTCGGTTGTGGATGAAGTGGATGACGCTGATGAGCCTGTAGAGGATGCTGTCTTGCCGCAACCGGCGACAGACACCCCCGCACCGACGGAGACAATTGAACCAACGGCCGTGCCAACAGAAATGCCGACCGTTGCCCCTACGTCTACACCAGAACCGACTGAAACACCAGCGCCAGATACCCCAGTAGCGGCGACAGATGTGCCAACGATTGCCCCTGAGCCAGAACCAGAAACAGAAGCTGCGGCCGATATTGAGACTGAGACTGACCTTGAGATTGAGATATTGGGCGAAATCATTGCGCTTTCTGATGCGGCGATGTTCACCGTACCGAATCCTTCTTCCGATGCGGCCGAACGGCTAGGCTACTATGTGCCAACACAACAAACGGCACGTGTCCTCGGTATTTCTGAGGACGGCCGTTGGCTCAATGTGTTGCACCCGCTTGGGTTTGAGGGCTGGGTGGCGATGAGCCGGTTTGAGATCACGGATGAGATGGCGGCCGTATTGGTAACAGCCGGGGATGTCTCGGCCGAGACTGTTTCGGCCGCAGCTACGCTGGTGCGCGAACCAGAATATGTGCCGCCAGCAACAAGCATGGTGATTCGTGCCAACAAAGATGCCGCGATCTTTATGAAGGCAAATCCGGGCGCAAGCGGTGACCGCACCGGCTACTACATTCCGGTTGACGAGCCAGCTTCGGCTCTCGGTATTTCGGAAAATCGGCATTGGGTACATGTCGCTAATTGGGGCGGCGTTCAGGGCTGGGTATCGATCAATTTTGTCGATTTTGTGACGGGTGATCCATGGGCATTACCTGTGTCTACTTTCTCGGCGCGGGGTGATGGCGCTGTCGCGGCCGAGCAGCCAACGACAACAACGGTGATCCAGCAGCAACCTGCCCCTGCACCACAGGCGATTCAAGCACCGCCAACGGCCGTGCCGCCCACACCTGTGCCTGCACCGACCCAAGTGCCTGTCGTTGAGGCAGCAGTGCCACCGACGGCCGTGCCAGCACCAACACAAGCCCCTGTTGTTGTTCAACCAACGGCCGTGCCACCAACGCTTGCGCCTGTTGTAGAAGTAGTTGTGCCACCGACAGATATACCGCCACCGCCGACAGATGTACCTCCTACCGATGTGCCACCTACGGCCGTGCCACCTACCCCCGTACCCGTTCAACCGGGCTGGGCGGCTTCTCCGACTCCGCAAGGCGTGGTTGTCAGCAACCCGGATGTCGAAGCCAATGATTTGCCGCTTTCAGGCGCAATCGCCTTCTGGAAAACAATTCCAGACGTAGGCGGCGCGGTTGGAGACGGGACATGGATCGCCGAAATTCAAGTGCGCGTTCCTACCAGTTTCCAGTACAGTTTCCAGTTGACCGGGCTACAGACTGTCAAAAAGACGATCACCAACCAAGATGGCGACGATTATTATGTGATTCGGTTGGGACAATTGACATGTGGACAGCCATTGAGTAGCGCATTAACCGTTGTGCAAAACCGCACGTCGCGGATGCAAGTACGGAATGATGACACCTTCAATGAAGGCAATATCTATATCAATGCGCCTTGCTGACGCATCATTGCGATAGAGAGGGGCGATGCGTTGCGCTTGCCCCTTTTTTATTTTTCCACTATGCCTATGCAACGAGACACGATTTATGCAAGACCTCAACAAGATGTAGGCGGGTTTGTTTTTGATGCGGCCGTGGCGCAGGTATTTCCCGATATGTTGCGGCGGTCTGTGCCGGGATATGAGCAGGTATTGACCGGACTGGGACTATGGGCGCAACGGTATGCTCAACCGGGGACACGTATTTATGATCTCGGTTGTTCGCTGGGTGCGGCGACGTGGGCAATGCGCGAACGCTTACCGGAGGGTGATTTTGAGATGGTGGGCGTGGATAATTCGGCCGCTATGCTGGCTCGCGGCCGGATCGTTTTGGACACGCAAGCAAGCACCACACCCGTCGATCTCGTTTGTGACGATGTGCAAAATGTGCCGATCAACAACGCCAGTATCGTCGTTCTCAATTTAACGTTGCAATTTATCACCCCGGCCGCACGGCCCGATTTGATCAAAACGATATACAACGGCCTTGTTCCGGGCGGCATCTTGCTTTTGTCTGAGAAAGTGGTGTTTGACGATGCAGCGCACAACGGCCGGATGGTCGATATTCACCACGATTTCAAACGAGCGCAAGGGTACAGCGATCTTGAGATTGCCCAAAAACGCACGTCGCTCGAAAACGTGTTAATTCCAGAGACGATAGACGCGCATCTGGCACGCTTGCACGGAGCGGGCTTCCAATCGGCCGCGCTCTGGTTTCAGTTTTTCAACTTTGTCAGTATCGTAGCGGTCAAGTGATAAATAAACGCCGTCAAGACATTCGACACACATACCCACAATAGTTATCGGGCAACGCATACGCAGCAAACTGCCATTTTTGGGGCGCGGCCGCATCATGGTCGTCATTTACGAGCTGGGGAACAGGCGCGGCCGTGACCGTAAACGAACGCGATGAGCGTGTCAGCCCCGTTCCCAACGCCTTCAAATACGCCTCTTTGCACGTCCATAAACGGAAAAAATAAGCAACTTGATCTGCCTCCGCTTGTGCGAATAGTTCAGCTTGTTCGGCCGTCGTAAAAAAGCGTTTTGCCATGCCAGCCAGATGGTGCAACGGCCGCACATGCTCCACATCGATCCCGATTGCGCCCCCATGCCCAAACGCAAACACAGCCAACTCGTGCGAATGGGATAGGTTAAATTGCAGCGTCGGATGATCAACAAACAGTTTGCCATGTTCGTGTGTGTGTAGGGTGATGGCGGCCGGAGGGTGGGCGAGGTAATCGGCTAAATAATGGCGTAAATGGGCGCGGCCGACGATGAAGCGGCGGCGGTGTTTTTCAAATAGGTAGCGGTCAGCGCGGGCTTGTTCGGCGGCCGTTAAAAAGGTACGCCAGTGGTCAACCTGCTCGGCCGTTGCCAAGAGCGAACACGTCCGAATTTCAATTTCAATGTCAATATCAATGTCGTTGCTCACAACCCTTTGAACAACTCTTCGAGATTGGGGCGTTCGGCCGCGCACTGCTCGCACCCCGTATACGGATTTTCCACATCACAGAAATGTTTACCACAGGCGGCCGTCAATACCAGTTTGCGTCGAAAGCCAAAGAATCCGGCCGTTTTCTCCAGTTGCAGCACCAAATTCGCATCCCCATTCGCCGCCAAAATATCCGGCACGACACATTGCGAACAATCTCCCACTTCCCACTGCTCCGAGTCAGGATTGAGACGAAGCAAGCGGCACTCCTGCACATCCCGCCCTCGATTGAAATCTTCATAATAATGCTTGCACTCTTTGCCTGCTGGATTTTTCATGGCACGATCTTACATCGGTCTCGTGAGAATTTCATCATAGGTTGCCAAAACACCTAAAAACCCTCTCAACGCTGCCACGCTTGGTCGATGTGAACGCACAACAACGTACCAGATGCTAGCGTAATGGTCGCGGCCGTATCAGTCAGCACGTTGCTGATTCCCCGCGCCACACCAAACTGAAGCACACTATCACGCAGCGTCCATTTCAGCCCGGCCGTGTGTGCCACGCAGGCATCTCCCCCCAACGGAATGAGCGAAACGGTATCCCCTCGTTCTCCTATAATCGTCGTTTCTGTTGTGATGAGACAAGCACGTTGGTAACGGCCGACATACATCACATTTTGCCCAGCCAGCGCAGGGTGTGCCAGCAAAAGGAGATTCGCAAGCGACTGGTCAACCCGGCCGCCAAAGACACCCGCCACCCATAGGTGCGTGGGCTGCATGGCGGCCGCTATCAGCAAGGCTAACTCAAGATCAGTCTCATCTTTTTCGGCCGCAAAACGGCGACGTGGCACCTCGTTTTCTGTCAGCCATTCATCTAATTCGGCCGTCAGCGAATCGCCATCACCGACAAACAGATCGGGCAAACGAGAGACGGCCGCCAAGTGCCGTGTGCCGCCATCGGCCGCGATCACATAGTCGGCCGCCGCCAGCAAATCTGTCAGCCATTGTCCGGCCGACAGATCACCATTCGCCATGATTACGATTTGCGTCATTGTAGGATTATGTCTCTGTCCACCATGCGTTGAAACGCAATGGCTGTTTGAAAGAAAACCCGCTAAAGCGGGTTCATGGCAAGTGAGAAGAAACCCGTTTCAACGGGTTTTCTTACAGACAGGTGGGGGATTAATCCCCCACCGAAACGATGCTCAAAAATAACGCCTATAAACTAGCCGCCGCTGCCTTCAAAGCATCAGCACGGTCTGTGCGTTCCCAGGGGAGGTCGATGTCTGTCCGGCCGAAATGTCCATACGCGGCCGTTTGACGATAGATCGGCCGACGGAGATCAAGATCGCGGATGATCGCGCCCGGGCGCAAATCAAAGTGTGTATCG
>CALECP010000329.1 GCA_937949915.1 uncultured Anaerolineae bacterium | reverse complement strand
CCAGCAAGCCCAATGTACCGAGCCGCCCCGCGGCCGTCGTTGGAATATCATCGATCAAAAAACAGTTGTTGGCCGATTGTTCAAAGGCAGGGGCGAGCGTGCAATCAACCGTTTGCCCGATCAAAAGCGGTACGGTCGCCTGGATCGCCGTATTGATCACCACCAAAAAAGTGACGATGATCAATGTCCATTTGTACTGGCGAAAGTATTGCCAAAACCGGCCGAGCGTACTGCTGACGCTCCGCGCCTTGCGGATTTCTTGTCCTAAAACTTCTGCGTTTCTATCAAACATCGTTTACTCCGCCAATTGTGAATGGTAAATTTCGGCGTATACCGGGCTGTTTTCCATCAGTTGGGCATGGGTGCCACTGGCAATAATCGTGCCTTTATCGAGAATCAAAATCTGGTCTGCGCTCAACACGGTGCTGATGCGCTGGGCGATTACAAAGCTGGTGCGCCCCTCCATCAGCTTATCGAGTGCTTGCTGGATGCGGTACTCCGTTTCGTAATCGACGCTAGAGGTGCTGTCATCCATGATCAAAATGCGTGGATTGACCAACAAGGCACGGGCGATGGCGATGCGCTGCTTTTGTCCACCACTCAACGTCGAACCGCGCTCACCGACGGGGGTATCGTACCCATTGGGGAAGCCTGTGATGAAATCATGGGCGGCCGCTGCTTGTGCGGCCGCTTCCACCTCTTGCTGTGTCGCTTCCGGTCGGCCGAACGCGATGTTCTCCCGAATCGTGCCGCTAAACAATGTTGTCTCTTGCAACACAATCCCGATCTGCTGGCGCAAACTATCTATCGTGATCTCACGAATATCTGTCCCGTCGATGCGAATTGCCCCCTCGCTCACATCATAAAAGCGCGGAATCAAATTGATCACTGTTGTCTTGCCGCTGCCCGTCATGCCGAGTAGGGCGATGGTGTCACCCGGTTTGGCACTTATATTGAGATTTTGCAACACATCGTCCCCACTCGAAAAGTAGCGGAACGAAACGCTGTCAAATTCGACTGTGCCTGTGATGTCTTGCAGCGCGATTGCCCCTGGTTTGTCTTGCACCTCGTTCTCTGTATCCAAAATATCGAACACCCGCGTCGCGCTGGCAGAGGCTTGCGCGGCAAGCGAGATAATGAAGCCCAGTTGCCCCATCGGGAAGAAGAGATAGACGAGATAGAGGCTAAATTTTTGCCATTCGCCCAACGTCAGTTCGTTGCCGATGATGCCCCGGCCGCCAAAGTACAGCACGGCCGCTTGTCCCAAATTTGCGATCAAAAAGAAGAACGGAAACAGAAACGAAAAAGTGCGACTGATCTTGATCCGTTCATCACGCAAATTTTCGCTGGCCGCATTAAATTTCACTTGCTCCGGCCGCTCCCGCACAAACGCTTTGACCACTTTCAGCCCACCCAGATTCTCCTGCAAAATCGTGTTGACGGCCGATAGTTTGATCTGCACCTTGCGAAAAAGTGGCGTGACCATCCGGCCGAAAATCCCAAACACCACCATCGCAATCGGCAAAATCGGCAACACCACCAGCGTCAGCCGCCAATTGGTGATAAACAGTACCACCAGCGTCCCGACGAGCAACAACAACGCCTGCAATGCCAGTAAAAACCCTTGCCCGATAAAGGTGCGGAGTCGCTCTACATCATCCGTCGCCCGAATCATCAATTGCCCCGTCTGGTTGCGGTCATGATAACTAAAACTGAGCCGTTGAATTTTGGCGAAAATATCGTTGCGTAGCTCGAAGGCGATGTCTTGCGACAGCACTTGAGACGAATACGCTTGGGCAAACGCGAATAGCCCACGCGCCAGCGCGAACACGGCGATGGTCGCACACGCGATCCACAGGGCGCGCATCGCGTTATCCCCTTCTAGTGTGCCATCGGGGCTGATCACGCTGTCTATCGCTTGCTCTACCATTTGCGGCACAGCAAGCTGCGCGATAATCGCCAAAATCAGAGCGACGATGGCGAAGGCGGTCAATTTTGGATAACGGCCGAGATAGCGTAAAGCACGGCCGAGTTGGCCTTTTTGTTTCGGTTGGGTGGCGGCTGCCTGCATAATGTAATGGACTCCTCACAGCGAAAGATAGACAAGCACAGATGTTTTGTCAATTGGCGTTGTGTAGAAAGAAAAACCCGACTGTATCAGCCGGGTTTTTGCGATCATGTTGGGTATCATGTTAAAAGTATCGTCGCTAATCGGCCGAAGCGGAAAGCGGCCGTTCCAAAGGCTCATTTGGATAGCGTACCGGCGCACTGGTTGGCTCATTCTCGTCATCATTTGCACCCGCAAACAACCAACCCTCTAGCAAAAACACCCCGGCCGCGGCCAGTGCTGATACAGTCACGGCCGTCAGCACGGCCGCCTGCGCCCGTCCTCTCGGATTCGGCTTCGTCGGCAAATTAGCCGTCAATATCTGGCGCACTTGCGGACTGCCAAACGCATGGAGGGCTTTCACTTCTGCCACTTTTTCCGTCGTCAATTTATACTGTTTGAACGCGAGATCACGATCATGAATCAACGCCTCACGTTGATAGTACGCATCCCCATTATCTGCTTTTAGTTGTGTCAGCGTCGCCACCGACTCTGCATAGACAAATGATGATTCCTCGTCGAGCGTTGTGACGGCGCTATCAGTTGGTAGTTCAGCGTCGAACCCTATAGTCGCCATCGCCAACATTTGCTCTTTTTCGGCCGTAATCGCTGCCAATTGTGTATCAACCGAATCGAGCAGACGTGTGATGTCGGCCGTGGTCAATTGACCGCCACTTGCTTCTAAATCAGCCAAATTAAAGTTCATCGTCGGCATGATAAGCTCACTGTTGTTCTTTTCATAGCTGGTACTAAAACTGGCATTGGCGATTGCTAAAAGCAATGCAAGGTAATTACTGGCATCGACTGCGG
>CALECP010000328.1 GCA_937949915.1 uncultured Anaerolineae bacterium | reverse complement strand
GATAGAACGCCCCTACAAATAAATTGTTCGCAAGCTCTGTGCCATTGGCAATAAAACTACTGCTGCCATCGGCCGCAATGAGATCAAGCGTCCAGTTGGCGATATTGTCCCCCGTGATGCGGACACGCACATTGGTCATAGAGGAATAAGTACGGTCTGGTGTGGGCGATGTAATCTCGGCCGTGGGCAATGTATTGTCGATTGTCACCGTCGTGTCTTTCGTCGCTAATAGCCAGTAGCCGCGTCCCGGTTTGAGGGTCGTGACATCGTTGGCCCAATCAGGCGCGGCCGCATCCCATACGAGCCAGGGCGTTTGCGTGGGGCTGCCCGGATCGAACTCGTACAAGCGCAAATAATCGCCTGCAATCGTCGCCAACGCTTCTTCGATAGGTTGCTCAAATGAGAAGGGATAGCCGATCAAATTCCAGCCCTGGCAGAGTGGAATGTCGGTGTCAGTTGGGATTTCGCCCGTCACGGTGAGCGTGAACGGGTTGCTGGCTTGTACCCAAATGCCCTGTTTGTGATCGACGCTGGTCATGTCACTGGCGGCCGCATCGGCCGGATCGTACATCTTCCATGGATCATCTTCGTCACATTGGTCATACGTCCAAGCGGTATCAAATTGCCCAGAGATGCTGGCAAACAGATCGGCCGGAACGGTGCTACTCGGCACACGGGGCAACGAGAGCAATGCCCAGCCCTCTGTCGTCGGTTCGGCCGTGATGTTCAAAGTCGTATGCAAGGGATGCTCGCCCGTGACAGCCACTCCGGCCGCTTCAGACAGCCCGATCAGCGCAACGATCAGCGCGATGGCAAGCAATAGCGGCAAAATCAAGCGGCTTAAATGAGTCGGGGTTGGTTGCCACGTCATCGTTGGCAGCGCGATCACCCTATTCGATTGTCGCCACAGCACAGCGACAAAAGCCGTGATCGCAATCGCCAGCACAGCCCACCAGACGCTATCGGGAATGGTGTATGACAACGATTGTTGATTGACGTTGACGGCCGTTGCTTCCACCACACCCACGCTGTCAGTCGATGTGTTGTTCTGCAAATCGATCTCAGCGCCATTCGCACCATCATCAAATATATTGACCGTACTGCTGATCGTTTCCAGCGTGATCGCTTGTGTCAGTGTCACTTGAACGGAGCGGGTCACTGTTTGCCCCGAATCGAGCGAAATCAACGGCCACGTGACCAAGTTATCAGCCACGACTGTTCCACCGTCACTGACGGCCGCCACTTCTATACCATCAGGCAATATCTGGGTAATCGCTACGCCTGTCGCATCTTGAATCGAGCGATTAGTCGCCGTCATCACGTAAGTCATCGACTCGCCGGGAGTCAATTTTTCATGCCCGTCTGTCAAGGTAATCGCCAATTCTGGCGGCACATTTTCAAAAATAAGTGCAGAGCATTGTTCAACCAAGACGGCCAACGTTTCCCCTGGATTCGTCACAAAGTCAGTGAGACTGTAATGCGTTCCGTTTGCCTGGTCTGTTAGGCCGCCCTCTCTGGCATAGTCGGTACTGCCGGGATGCGTGATAGCAAAGAAGCCCGCGTTGCGAAGCTCCAGCGCAAGCACTGCATCGTCCAATGTTTCTGGCGCATCTGCATTGATATTAGCCGATCCTTCTTCGTCGGTGGCGAGTACTATGCACACACCAGAGCCTGTGCGGAATGCCAGCGCATCGCTCATCGAGAAAACAGTTGCGTTGAAGCCCGGTTCTGTGCCACCGCTAGTAACCAACAAATCTAAGGCATCTGCATACGCATCTATATCGCCTGTTAACGGTGAGAGCAATCGCCCTGCCCCACCGGGCGCAGTGACCTCGCCATGCCCGTAGCCGACCAGCCCAAATTGGAAATCGACAATCGTGCCTAGCAGCCGTGCAATCGTTTCGATATTGTCCCGCACCGCTTGCTGAACGCCGCCCATACTGCCTGATTCGTCGATGGCAAACACCACGTCGCCACGCGGCACAGTCGGCGCAACCTTGATCGCTTTGCTGACCACATCGCTCAAATAGAATTGGCTTTCGGGGTAGGTGACGGTCATCGTCACCGCTTCGCCCGGAATAAACGGCGCGATCACTTTGGCTACGCCGTCTGCGTCTGTTGTGCCTGTTAGGATGCCGCCATCCCAGCTAAATTCGATCAATTGATCAACGAGCTTTTCGCCGAAGTCATAGCCATCATAGACGACGGCTACCAGTTCGGCCGTGGTGTCTGTCACGCTGGTCGCGCCAAAGACGATCAAGCCACTCTCGCGCTGGCGCACCGTCGTTGTCAATGCGTCTGTCACCGATGCGCCCTCTTTGTCTGTCACTGTCAATGTGGCGGTGTAAATGCCGGGGACGGTGTAGCTGTATGGAATGCGGATGTTGCCGGTGCAGGTATCGGTGATCACCGTCGTGTATCCATCGCCCAAATCCCATTCGCAAGCCAAAAGCGGACGGTCAACTGTCCCCTGGTCGCTGACAGTTGTTCGCACGCCCCAGGGCTGCCCCCACACAACATCAAGATCGTTGTGAGACGAAATCGTCGGCGTGACGTTGACAACTGAAACGATGGCAGTCGCCTCGCTCATCAGATCACGTAAATCAGTCGTAGTGACAGTGACGGTATACATGCCGTTGTCGGGAAATTTGTAGCCACTAGAGGCGGCGGTTTGAGCGGCACCAGGCAATGGCGATTGCCACTCATACGACCAAATGTTGTCGAGCGGGGTGTCGCTGACAATATCATAAACAACATTTGCACCTTCTTCGACAGGTGTGGGGTAGGTGATGCTGATCGGCTCGGCCGCAAGCACAGTGTATGGATGCGTGACCGTACTTGTGAAGCCTGCGGTATCTGTCACTATCAGGGTGACGTTGTACGTGCCGGGTGCGGCGTAGGTGTGAACGGGATGCTCCTCGGCCGATGCGTTGCCATCACCAAACGTCCAGTGCCATTCGGAGACATCCTGATTCGCATCCAGCGTCAGATTATCAAACGGTACGGTTGCGCCCCCTTCATCGGCCGCAAATACCTCGATGCGCTGTGTCTGTAGATAGTTGGTGTCACCGTGATTATTGAGGTAATCGACGCGCACATATTTGGCCGAAACAGGCGGGAATACAAAGTCATAGCTACCAGCTACATCGGGCAAACTGCCTGCGTAAATCTGGCTAAAATCGGCCGCGTCATACCCGTTATTCGAGATGCTGATCACAAACTCTTTCGCTGCGGAGGCCCCGCCGAGGTTAGACAAACGAACACGGTTGATCAGGTGTGTTTCGCCGCGTGTCAGAGCGAGCGTTATATGCTGATCGGTCAGTTGATACCGTTCTGAACGCCATGCGTTATTGACCAAAGCGGAATCGATCAAATTTTCGGGACGGTAACTTGTCGCATTGTCGGCGGAAGCGTAATCAACGATTTGCGCGTTGGCGGCTTCGGCTCGGCCGACATTGCGCCCATCTTCGCTGTACGGATGGAACGTATTGACATACACATAGTTCGTATCACCATGATTACTGTGAATCAGCAAGCGTACATATCGCGCTGAAACGGTCGGGAATGTAATCGTCTCTAGCTCGCCCGTATTGGTGATCACACCGCTGTAAACAGATGTAAAAGCAATGTCATCAGTCACGGTCGTTGAAACTTGAACCTCAAAACTGTTGAGATGCCGCGCTCCCCCACTCGATAGCAGGTCAACGCGATTGATGCGCTCAATATCGTTGCCGCCGAGGTCTATAATGAAATGCTCACCCGCTATTCCTCCCAGCTCAGGATACCAATAACTGGATGGACGCTCGTCTATCGCATTGCTACCCATATCGTTTGATCCATCGCTAGACACACCGGCCACCGATGCAGGGTATCCTTCAAATGGCGAGACACGGCCGCCGTCATGCTGGCGCGTCAGCACTGAAAATTCCGTGATTTGCGTATAGCTCGCATTGCCATGATTGCTTTGCGCGACGAGCCGCACATAGCGGGCTTGGGTAGGTGGAAATGTAAACGTTTGGCGATAGGGTGAAACGGTGTTTTCAGTAAATACACCCGCATAAACGGTGACAAAATCGCTGGGAGAAGGTGTCTGATTAGAGACTTGAATCTCGAACGCTTTCAACGCATACGTACTGTTTGCTTCGAGGACGGCCGTGTCGATCACGTGGGTGCTATCCCCGCCGAGGTCGATCACAACATAGCTATTGACCACATCGGCCGTCCGAAACGCGGATGAAGTACCGTCGAGCAATTTATCGGCCGTGTAGCTGGCACTGTCGTTATAAACAGGAGACGAGTCGATCACCGTTGCGCCATTGTGGATATAAGCTGGGTTAAATTGCTTGCTGGGGGCAAATTCGGCCGTGGGTGGCGATGCCGTAAACACATTCAGATTGAGATTGACATACTCGCCAGACCGCCATGTGGCTGCGCTCCGTGCCTGAAAGCCATCGATCCAAAAGCGAATCGGCTGCCCGTCGGTGCCTCCTTCGATTTGGCTCGTCGTCGGTATGTCACCCGGCAACTGCACCTTGTAAACGGTTTTGCCTTCGGCCGCAAACGTCGTCGTATTGATGTAATTCACCCCATCCAACATCACAGTGATCGGTGTTCCAGGCACGACTGGCTCACCATCAAATGCCACCTCGCCATAAAATCCAGAGGGCAGCGGTGGCGGCATATCACCACCTTGCGCGTATGTTTTTTGTGTCATGAAAGTAGCGATTATCAGTACAAAAAGAGACAGACATACTGCTCTCAACCTATTCGATCTCTGCTCCGTGATCATATCCTTGTCCTCTGGGTAGCCGGTTGCTCAGCCTTCTACCGTATTACTACGCCACACTATGTATATGGCGACCTTGTTTTCCACCGTTTTTATCTGTCTTCAGTTGGATAGCGTGTTGCTTGCCAAGCAGGCTTTTGCTCATATAGCCTATCATGCGCTGCAACATCTACTTCAATGGCTCGGATTGTGCCAGATTAACGGCCGTGATGCGAATTGTCCAGAGCTCAATACATCAGGGTGTGTTTCAACGTAAATTTCGCTACGATCCGCTACGCGAAAGTTGAATATGGGTTCTTAAAGAAACCGCGCGAAACCCAGTCGATAAAAATCAGGTGAGCAAGGATTGTGTAAAGAGATGGTTTGTTGCACGGCCGTGTATAGCGTAGGGTCATCGTCAGGTAAATTGGCTTGCTCACGGCCGGACATCGGCCGATAATGCGTTTATGTCGCAATTGGATTGGCAAACAGAAGATGAGGATGGCTGGGATACCCCACCAGAGCCACAAACACAGACACGACAACTCCCGAAATGGGCGATCACCATCGCAGTTTTGCTTGCTGTGCTGGCAGTGGGCGGCTGGCTGTTCACGCGCCAACTACAACAACGTGTGGACGCTGGCATCGAACGTGTGGAGGCAGAGATCACGCGCTCGTTCACGCTGCTGTATGATGCGTCGGCCGCCCGTGACCGCGAGCTATTCAATACTGTTTTGTCCGGCCGCGATACAGCGTGGGCGCGACCATTACAAGCGCAAGTGGAGACGGTGGGTTTGCTAGATCGCGCTCTGTTTGGGCTGGCGATACAGGCGGACACACTAGAGATCGAGAAGATCACGCTTTCCCCTAATTTGACGGCCGCCGAGGTATGGAGTACGGCCGTGTACACATGGACAGACAATGATGGCGCGGCTTATTCAGCCACGTTGTCACAGCCCCACCTGATGCGAAAGGGAGTCGGCCGGTGGGTCTATTCGCCGCCCACCACCAACTATTGGGGCGAACTGGTGACGCATGAAGCACACCCATTAAGCATCGAAAATGTGCGCGAACGGGATGCGGAGTTGGCGTTGCGCTTGCTCACCGATCTCAATCAGGCGATCTATGCGTTGTGTGCGGCCGATGCCCGTCTCAACTGCGTCGATTATGCTCAGTCGATCAATTTCAGCACCCGCCCATCAACGCGGGTGTGGGTACAAGCGGCCGATAATCCTAAACGCATCACCTCACACATTTTACTACCCACCCCGTCACTCGTCGGCATACCGATAGACGATGCAGGCTACCAAGCCCTCCTCCATGCGTATGCCGAGATCGTACTGCCGATTGTCATGCTCGATTTATCCAATGTAATCGGTTCGGCCGCGCCCAATCAATCCGTTTTGCGTGAATGCCGAGACGCGAACCGTAAT
>CALECP010000327.1 GCA_937949915.1 uncultured Anaerolineae bacterium | reverse complement strand
GAAGTGTAGGATGTCTTACGATGTGCGATACCACGTAGGGACATGGCGCGCCATGTCCCTACGCGGGTACGGGAATATCGAAATCATTCCCGCATAATCGTCTGGGTGCGCTCTGGCCCCACAGACACAATGCTCACTGGAGTATCTGTTTCTTTGCTCACAAATTCGATATATGCTTGCGCGTTGACCGGTAAATCTGCCCATACTTTTGCTTGGGAAATATCTTCTCGCCAGCCCGGAAGCTCCACATAGATCGGTTTGCATTGCGCCAGCGTTTCCGGGTCGGATGGGAAGTAGCGCAATGTTTCGCCATTAAAGTCGTAGGCGACACAGACCGGAAGGGGATCGATGCCGGTCAAAATATCCATCTTGGTCAACACCAATTCGGTGAAGCTGTTGATGCGACCCGCATAGCGCAGGACGACCAAATCGAGCCAACCAACCCGGCGCGGCCGACCTGTGGTTGTGCCGTATTCGTCCCAGGGGTTTGCGCCTGTGCCGCGCAGGGTCAACGCTTGCTCACCGTCTAATTCGGTGACAAACGGGCCACTGCCGACGCGGCTGCTAAATGCTTTAGCAACACCGATGATGCGCTCGGCCGACTTGGGGCCCAAGCCCAGACCGAGCAGCGCACCACTCGCAATCGGGTGCGAACTGGTGACAAACGGGTACGTGCCATGATCGAGATCGAGCATCGTGCCTTGTGCGCCCTCTGCCAAAATCAATTTGTCCGCGTCCATCGCTCCGTAGAGCAGGGCGGCCTCATCGACCAAGTACGGGGCAAGGATTTGGGCATACTCATGGTATTCGGCCGCAATCGCATCGGCATCCAACTCGTCTGCACCATAGACAAAGCGCAGCACATCATTCGTTTCGGTGATGTGCTTGTGAACGATGTTCGCCAGCACTTCGGGCGAAGCCATCAGGTGGGAGCGAATGCCGCTCCGAGCCGTTTTGTCAGTATAGGCGGGGCCGATGCCGCGCAGAGTTGTGCCGATTTTATCGTCGCCACGTCGCAGTTCGGCCGCGGCATCGAGCGCAAGATGACCGGGCGTGATCAAGTGTGCTTTGCGGCTGATTTTGATCTTGTTGGGGCTAATATCGACCCCGCGCTCTTCCAACCCCTTGAACTCGCGCAAAAGGGATTGCGGATTGATCACAACGCCGCCACCGAGTAGGCAGATGGCGTTGTCATGCACCACGCCCGATGGGACAAGGTGCAGCTTGAAAATCTCTTCGCCGACGGTGACGGTGTGACCCGCGTTATCGCCCCCACTGAACCGGGCAACGATGTCTGATTTTGAGGCGAGCAGATCGGTGATCCGCCCTTTGCCTTCGTCTCCCCACTGGGAGCCGATAATGATATTGACAGGCATAGTTTCTCCAAAGCTGCCAGCATTTAATGGGAGTACAAACTCCTGACAGACGAGCGGGCAAGTTATTGACTTGCCCACCTATGATTGATTGTGCTGTTTTTAAGCTGAAAGCTGCTAGTTATTCACGTATGGGTACGAGTGTACCTATGTCGGCAAAGTTGTACAAATGGGGATGGCGATCTAGCTCACGATGATGATTCTAACTGTGTTTTGAGGCGGGACATGGCGCGTATTCCGGCCGGACGGCGGACAGGGAAGTAGAGCAACTTAGCCATGATCGATTGTTTGAGTGAGAGGGTGAATTGAATGTCGCGTGTCACTTTGGTACGGCCGTCTACTGTTTCAAACGTAAAGGTATGCACAAACGAACCTGTTTTGTCTTCGCCCCGGAAGCCGAAGCGGTGCGGCCGATCATAGACAGTTTGCACCAATTCGGCCGTGAACTGCAACCGGCCGACATCGGCGACAGAACGATAAACCCCATCGCCAACCTGCTCTATCGCCAGCGCATTACCCGCCCATTCGCCATGTCTGGTCAAATCTGCCACGTATGCAAAAACTGTTTCTTGCGGCGCGTCGATCACTGTTTCAAAGCGCATTATTTGTCTCCTTGTGATAAACCAAATCGCTCGATATAGGGCGCAAATCGTTCCCTGATCTGCGCGTCGGTCAGCCCAAAATCGGCCGCGCTATAGCGGTGCGCCCCATGCTTGTGCCGGGGATTATCTGTCATGTATTGCTGTAGGTTGGCGGCCGTGTCGTCTGTCCATGTCAGCCCGAAATGGGTGTATATCTTTTGCGCTGTGCCGATGGGATCAGCCACCAGATCGTCGTGATAAACGTCACAGATAGTATGTTTGATCGCAGCATCATCACGGGCGGCCATGTTGCGCTGCATCAGCGAGTCGAGCATCTGTAGATTGCAGTCTACCATTTTTGGGGGTATGTACGGCCGCATCAGGCAACTGTGATTGGTGTGAAACAGGCTGTTGAGGCTGTTGGTCACTTTCACCGGGTCACGATGGATATGCACGATCATCGCGTTCGGCACGGCCGTCAATAGTTCGCGCAGCGCCGGGGTGTGCGAGGGCGATTTGAGAACGAGCCGCCGGGCATCGGCCGCCTGATACCAACGCAAAAGTGACGCATATTCAGCATACATTTTCGATAGATCAGCTTGCAAGTGCCATTCCATATACTCGAAGAGAGGCGCACTGGCATAGAAAACGATGCTGTTGAACGACATGCCTTGTGCGGTCATGCACTCTTCGGGGGTATCGGCCGTGATCAAATGTTTGCTCGCCAGTGCCGGTTTGAGTTGGTTGAGCATTTTCATCTGTTGCGCCACAAAACGATGTCGTTTATCTGGTCGGCCGTCCAGGGGCGGGAATGGCTTGATCAATCGCCAAGCCGGGATCGCTTGGTGGGCAGGGTCGGCCGCCAGCAAGCGGTGCAGCACTGTCGTGCCTGAACGCGGCCAGCCGAGTACGATCAAGGGCGGCTGCAATGGCGTGGCAAACGCTGCGGGTTGCTGCTTCTGTACTTCCACCCATTCGAGGCGCGTTTGAGCATAGGCAATCGCTTGCAAATGGACGGTGAGACGGCCGAACGGGTTCATGGCGGCCGTTCTGGCATCTGCCAGCAACACCTCTAGCCCTTCCATATAGTGCGGGTCGCCAAAATCGGTCAGACCGGTTGCTTTCTCCGCTCGGTGTTTGATGTCGTCGGCCGTCAACGCAGGATATTTTATGCCCAGCCGATTGATCAATCCGACACCCGCATTGATCATGCTAAAAGGAAAAGGAGGTTTGTCTTGTTTCAACATTTATGTTTGCTAGTTTAGCGAAATTCTATCTATGTACCATCCTCACTTTTGTCATTCTCTGCCAACTATCAGCCGATAATAGTTGGTTTTTCTGTGAAAAATGACCTATGCGAACGGTCTTATCGACGTTATATTTATGTTCATCTTATGAAAGTGCTGATCGCTGATGACGAGTCGATTATTCGCATGGGGCTAAAGTCGATGCTTCAAGAGTTGGGGCATTCTGTTTTTGCTGCCAAAAATGGGAAGGATGCGCTGCAACAAGCAGAACGCTATGTGCCTGATATTGCGATTCTCGATATTCGGATGCCGTACATGGATGGGCTAGATGTGGCGAAGTCGCTGGGCAATCGACGGCCGATCCCGATCATTATTTTGACGGGCGATGCGAATAAGTTGTTACTCGATAAGGCGACGAGTGTGCCGTTTCAGGCGCATTTGATCAAGCCGATTCGGTCGTCGGCCGATATTCTGGCGGCGATGGCTGTAGCGACTAAAGTGTTTCGGGAGCAACAGGCGGCCGTGCAAAAACAGGCGGCGGCCGAGACACGGCTTGTGGCACAGAAAACGATAGATCGAGCGCGGACATTGCTGATAGCGCAGGGGATGGATGAAGAGGCGGCGTACCATTTTCTGCAAGAGAAAGCACGCCAAACAGGACGGCCGATGCGGGAGGTAGCGGCCGAGACAATCGATCTACACCAGGCATACATTGTCTTTGAAAAGAAGCATCAACTATCAATCGATCAAGCGGCTGTCTATCTCCAGCAATTGAGCGATGAGCAAGGAGTCGCGGTACGGTTGGTAGCGAAACGGGTGATCGCTATCGACAAAGCGATCCAAATCATCATGGGGCAAACGGGGGTCACGGCCGCCCAAGCTGACCGTTTTATCTCGCAACGCGCCATTGAAGCGAAGCGGCCGAAACATGTGATGGCGGCCGCGGTTATTAAAAGCGCACGAAAGTAATAAAAAGAAGGCGGGCGGCTTTGCCTATACGCCAGTTTTTATGCGCGGGGGCGAATCTTGAAAGAAATGATGAAGCCCGCCAATGCCAGTGCGACGATGCCACCTCCGATTTGAAAGGCGGTTTCCAAGCCCACTGCATCGAGTAAGAAGCCACCGATAAATGCCCCCAAGATCGAGCCGAGACCCATGACGACAGAAAGCAAACTTTGCGCTGTCGCTTTCAAATTTTCGGGCGCGATTTCATTGGCGAATGGCACGGCCGCCAATTGCACCAACCCATACGTGATGCCGTGTAGCAATTGCACGGCGATGATGAAGATCGGCACAGTCAGCCACCCGGTTGCCACCATTCGCACCGCATACGCGCCCAATGCGAACAGCAAAAACGTTTGTGTCGAACGCCACTTTTGAAGCTGTTCGCCAAAGTAGAAGAACACCACTTCGCTGAGTGCGGCGAGGGCGAACGCGATACCCACGGCCGCATTGCTGCCCCCGACGGCGCGAATCCGCAAGCCCAGATACGCATTGAACCATGTGGCGGCAAACCCACATACCATGATCAAGGCGAGAAAGCGCACCCAACGGGGATCAGTAAGCAATTGACGTAAGGTTGTCCAGTAGTTGTGCTGGGTTGTTTTGCCAGATGGCAGGGAGAGCGAGAACAGTGTGCTGATGATCATACCGACGAGATAGCAGATGAAAATGGGGGCAAATCCGGCCGCATCGAGCAAGCGGCCGAACACAACTGTCCCGATGATCCATCCGATTGACCCCCACAGGCGTACCCGGCCGTATTTCTCTGCGCGGCCGTCTAGCACGCGCAATGTGCCACTGTCCAACAATGGCACGATTGGCGCAATCATGATCGACCAACAGATGACGGCGAGAAAGATAGTGGTGAAACGGCCGCCCAAAAAAATAGCGAATCCGGCCGCGCCTGTGCCAAAGAGGGCGGCCGTTAAGAGGCGGTGCTGTTTTTGCAGTATATCGGCTAGTCCGCCCCAAAGTGGGGTAAAGATGATGCGTGCTATCGAAGGCAAAGCGGCCAACAAACCGATCTGTTTGCCTGTTAACCCGACGCTTTCATAGTAGATAGCGAGGAAGGGCGTGATCGCCGAAAACGCGAGAAAGAACACAAAGAATGTGCCACCAGTCATCCAAATGGGGTTACGTTTAAGCATCGGCAGGATTATGACATATAAGCAACAAATAATCGCGCCGGAAAACAGGGAGCGATGAACGTCTAGATCGGTTATCGTTGCGGATATGACTATTCTAGCGATCCAATTGGCAACATGGCGCAGTGCGATTGCTGATCTATACAGCGACGTGCGCCACGCCCCCCGCGACCAGCGCAAAACAGCGTGGGATGAGTGGCGCAAAACCCGTGACGTGCTGTTTGCATCCCATGCCCAAACGCCCTTGACGGCCGCGCAGTTGACTTCATTTAGCAGCATCGGCTACTTTGCGTATGATTCCGCATGGTGCAAGATGGGGCGCATTGTACCAATAGCGACCACAACCATGACCCCGCGCACTGTCCCATTGCCGGAAGGCAGCTTGACGATGCGGCAGGTGGCACATGTTGTGTTTGATCATGCGGCCGTGTCGTACCAGCTTGCGCTCTATTGGCTAGATGGGTACGGGGGCGGCTTGTTTTTGCCGTTTGGCGATGGCACAAATGGCGGCGAAACGTATGGGGGCGGCCGTTATTTGTACGACACGATCAAGGGGGCTGATTTGGGCATTATGGGTGATCGGCTTTGGCTCGATTTTAACTTTGCATACAATCCATCGTGTGCATACAACGCGCAATGGGTGTGTCCGCTGACACCACCAGAAAACTGCCTGCCTCTCTCGATCAAGGCTGGCGAATTGGCATTTGGGTATGGTTAAATAACGCTGTGAATGGCTTGCTTGTGCTTTTGATTATTGTTGTTTTGGCCATCCTCTATTGGTGGCTGATTATCTCGACGGAAGGGGTGTTTCTCGGCCGTCGCATGGTCGTATGGCTGTATGACATCACGGCTCACAAATATGACGACATCAAAGAGTATACGCCGGAAGACGAAAAAATTTTGGTCGTCGATCCGATCCTTGCGCTGTGCCAACAGACAGAAACCGCATTGCTTGATGTGGGGACGGGAACGGGGCGCGTACCGTATTTTTTGTTGCAGGACGGCCGCTTTCAGGGCGACATTATTGCGCTCGACGCATCTGCCAAAATGCTGGCACACGCTGAAGAAAGTCTCGCCCTGCATTCTCCCACGCATGGGGTGACGTTGCTTCATCAAGATGCTGTGCCGCTGCCGTTTGAAGATGGACGGTTCGATATGGTGACGAGCCTTGAAACGCTCGAATTTTTGCCAGATCATAAAGCTGCTTTGCGCGAAATGGTACGCGTTTTGCGGCCGGGTGGTATCTTGCTCACCACGCGCCGCGCTGACTGGGAAGCCCCGCTTTTCCTTAATCGCTATCACTCAAAAAATGGGATGATCGCGCTGCTAAGGGCGATGGGAATGATTGATGTGACGGTGCAGCCCTGGCTTACGACGTATAATCTCGTGATCGCTCGAAAACCGATTTCTGTACCACAATACAGCCGCTGACAGTGATCAGTACCATCACCAATAGTGTGATCGTGCGCTCTGGATTGACATAGGTAGACCCTGCCGCCGTGAGCGAAACGGCCGTTTGTTGACCCGGTATATGTGTTTCTACGGGTATAGGCGTTTGTGTCACGATAAAGGCCGTTGTGCTGGGTATCGGCGTTTGCGTCACGATGACGGCCGTCGTGCTGGGTACTGGCGTTTGTGTTACGATGACGGCCGTCGTACTCGGTATCGGTGTTACATGGATCGTTGCTGTTGGCGTGATTGTCGGTGTCGCCGTCGTTGGGGGTACGATGACGGCCGTTGTTGTTGCCGTCGGCG
>CALECP010000326.1 GCA_937949915.1 uncultured Anaerolineae bacterium | reverse complement strand
CCCATTCACAATTTCGCCCAGCTCTGCCCAAATGTGATCGGCCGTGAATGTCCCATCGGCGATTGGCACAAGTAAATCCCCCGCCTCAGCTAAAACAGCCTCCCGCGAATCGACGACGACACGCGCTTGGCGCACCACTGCGGCCGCTACTTCTTGCATCGCTGGTGTGTATGAGCCTACGCCGATGATGTGGCTGCCCGGTTGCACGGCCGCGGCCGGGAAGGTGGGTGTGGGCGAGTCGGTGGCAGTGTAAATGATGTCGGCCGTTTGCACCGCTTCGGTTGCGTCATCACAGGCGATCACGTCTGCCGTCACGAGCGCGTTCATGTCAGCGACAAATTGATCGAGGCGCGGCCGATTGCGCCCAAACACCCGCACTTGCTCGATGTCGCGCACCGCGCATACCGCTTCGATGCCTGCCCGTGCTTGTACGCCGCTGCCCAGCATCGCCAGCACATGCGAATCAGGTCGCGCCAGCATATCGGCACTGGCACCACCGCCAGCCCCCGTGCGAATGGCGGTGAGCGTGTTGCCATCCATCACGGCCGTGAGCGTCCCTGTTGTTTCATCAAACACCAGCACCGTCGCCTGCACCACCGGCCGATCCACATTGCCCGGATTGACGGTCACAATCTTGACTGAAAAATCGTCCGTTGCTGCCAAATTGGCGGGCATCAGCAACGCTACGCCACTACCGTCAAATGGCATCCGTGAACGCAGTGGGGCGGCGACTTGCCCGGCCGAAAACGCCCCAAACGCCACCTTCATCGCTTCAATTGTTTCGTGCATGGGCAATGCTGCCCGTACTTGTGCGGCCGAGAGTAATAACATTAGTGGGTATTTTTGAGTGTCAGCATGTCTAGCAACGCCCTGCCCGATTGATCGAGCGGCCGATCCAGATCAAACGGAACGCTTTGCACCAGCACACCGCCATTGGAGACAGAAAACGGGGCAATCTCGGCCGTTGGATAGACCAAAAACGCCCGTTGGCAACCATGTGCCAGCGCGTAATTGACCACTTGGTTAAAGTCTTCGTTTGATGGTCTTTTATGCCGTTTATATTTTGTATCGAGAATGGCGACTGCGCGGCCGTGCGCGTCCCGCACCACCACATCGACCTCATATTTGACTTGCTTTGCCAGCATCACCGTTTCTTGAATGTGAATGGTGTGTTGGGGGCTGTTGTCGTGTAGCCATCGGGCGACAAACCGCTCGAATAAGACAGCCATATCGACCAAAATTGGCAACATTTCTTGGCTGCCTGTATGGTGCGTGGGGCTGATTTGTGCCAGGAAAAAGCGGCATAGAGTGTGCATCGGCCGATAATCTTCATTGATCCGGCCGTACTCCATGTCAAAATCGGCCGTGAACGGCACAAGCGATAGATGTCCACGCAATGTGCGCCACGCCCGGATGACTGTCTCGTGCTGGCTAATGCCTGTGCGTATCAGTTGGTGCAATGTCCACAGCAATAGTTGGTTGTGGGGCAAATCGGCCGAAAATGTCTCAAATTCACAGTGCAAGGCTGTCGGTGTCGTTGTGTTGGGCATGATGCGGCCGCGCACATACGGCAAGGGCGCGACTGTGGGCAAGTAGGCACGATACAGCCCTTTGCGCTGCCTGTCCAATACGCGCTGCGCCAGCATGTGTGCCAGCCGTTCATAAAAATGGGGGATGCTGCTGACGGCCGTCAATCCATCGGCCGTAAATGGGTCTAAATGCCACACCCGCGTCAGCATTTCAAACAGGTTGGCTAATGGCACTTTCGGTTGCAGCACCAGGCGCGTTCCATCGCGCAACGGAATATGACCGATGTAGCCGTGTGCTTTTAGTTGCCAATTGTTCTCAAATGGTGGTTTGCTGACGGTGACGTAGCGGCCGAATTGCTCATGTAGTTGCCGAATCGCCACTTCCGCAATTTGATCGTCCCGTACTATCAGTTTTTCGTATTCGTGGAGGGTGTAGGTAGTCACAAAAAAAATAGGGACACGATACGTCGTGTCCCTAAAATAAAGTGATCAATAGGTGAGGTATTGCCAAATGTCGCCGCCGATGTTGGGCGACCGCAATTTGTGCAATGCGCTGCGCTCTAGCTGGCGGATGCGCTCGCGGGAAAGACCGAATAAACGGCCGACTTCCTTTAAGGTGCGCGGCTTTTGGTCGTTGAGACCGTAGCGGAGACGCAAAATCCGTGCTTCGCGGGGAGACAGCTTTTCGAGCAGCGTTTCCATTTCGGCCGTCAGCATGTGTTCAGCCACAATTTCACTTGGTTTTTCGGCATATTCGTCTGCAATAAAATCAGACAAATCGCTGTCCTGATCGTCGCCCACACGTTTGTCGAGCGAGATTGGTTGCGTCGCCGATTGGAGCAGTTGGCGCACACGAACTGGTTCCATTTCCAGTGCGTCTGCCAGCTCGGCTATTTCGGGCGGCCGACCCAGTTCTTGCTCCATATCTTGGGCGATACGGTACAGTTTGCTGATGCGGCCGTGCATGTGGGACGGGATGCGGATGGTGCGGCCGAAATTAGCGATAGCGCGGCTAACCGATTGCCTGATCCACCACGTCGCATACGTGCTGAAACGGTTGCCCATGCGATAATCGTATTTTCGGACGGCAATAATCAAGCCGATGTTGCCTTCTTGAATCAGATCAAGGAAGGGGAGACCACGATTGCGGTACTTTTTGGCGATGCTGACAACGAGACGTGTGTTGGCTTGGATCAATGTTTGCCGTGCTTCATGCCCCGCATATTTTTCCTCTTCCAACTGCATCCGTCGTTCCAGCCCGATCTTTTCTTCTGTTTCTAGCTCGGCGATAGCGGCACGGCCGAGTTCCATTGCTTGTGCCAGCGTCACCTCTTGTTCGGCCGTCAGCAGTGGTTCTTGGCTCATCTGCCGAAAGTACAAATCGAGGCCGTCTTCCGAAGAAATATGCGCGACCGGGTCTTTTGCAATCGCTTCCACGCTTTCGCGCTTCCAATCTTCTGCACTGAAGAATGTCGTCGCTTTGTTATCAAGTAACGTCAAGTCACTGTTCTGAGACTCCATGTTGTGTTCCTTACCGATCAAGAAAGTGTCTCAACGATCTCAATCAGACTAAAAACTGTCCCACCAATAGTAAAAAACGATTGAAGTTTCACATCGTTCAATGTTTTTTGAAAGTTATGCATGTATTATACGCAAAATATGCAGAATACAAAGCGCAAGTTTGCTTATCCTGTATTGTATACGATCTTAGACGCGATTTGAAGCGTCGAGCAATTTTGTAAGATCGCTGTAATAGATCGCTACTACAGGTCAATCTTACAGTTTACTGAGCGATTATTGAATTTGCGTAAACGATGCGGTTTTGCACTTGAGCGAGCTAACTCAAATAGGGTGAGGTGAAAGGAAATGTTGCCACTTGTTGCCATGCCATTGTGAAGGGGATGAAACGGTAGACGATGCCCTCGGGGAGGGGGTGAGGGCAGTCGTTCGTGCGGGTGCTGGCAAAGGTGAGGCTGGTATCTGTGCGGCCGAAAAACAAGGGCGACATCACCCGCCATAGATAGAGAGCGCGTTCTCGTTTGTGCCATAGCCAACACGCTTGCTGTCCTTCTAGTTGGGAAATGGTGCGGGTGATCGCTCCGGCCGTCTGTTGACCAGGCGCTTCGTCCAAATGCGCCTGAATACCGTTGAGAATTGTCTCGCTATCGACCCCGGCCGCGCCCTGCCATGCAGGAAAATCAGCATGGTTGAGCAAAATCCCGTTGTGTGCCAGCAGCAGATCGGCCGACTCAAATGGATGTACGCCGCGCTTATCTCGTGCGCCACTGGTCGCTGCCCGTACATGCCCCAGTACAATGTGTTGGTGCGCGTCTATTGTCAGCAAGCTATCGGTGTACGGCCGGGCAAACCGATAAATTGCGCCCTGCATATCATTACCAGCCAGCGAAGCAGAGAAGTAGCCAAACCCCAGATTGCCCCGATGCAGGGATGCTTGCACAAGGGGGGAAATGACGGCCGCTTCGATAGCACAATCGTCTATTTTGCCGAAAATGCCACACATGATCAGTTGCCCAGCAACATATAGGGGACGGGATCGATCATTTGCAAATCTGCGAACGCTTTGAGCCGTTCGGCGCACGTTGGGCATGTGCCACACGCTTTTAGATTGCCTTCGTAGCACGACCATGTTTGCGCGTAGTTAACGCCCATTGTCAGCCCGCGCTGCAAAATATCTGTTTTCGATTCGTTGATAAACGGGGCGTGAATATGGATTGGCATTTTGCGGTTGAGGCTAAAAATGGCATTGATATGCGCCAAAAATTGAGGCGTTGTGTCCCAATAGCCATATATATCGTGCCGTTGCGCTCCGTAATAGATGTCGCTTACTTGCAGCGTTTCTGCCCACGCGGCCGTCAATGCCAAGAACATCATATTGCGATTGGGGACATACGTCGATGGCTGCGGATCGCCCAATACAGCCTCGATATTGGGGATGTCTAACTGTTCTGAGACGAGCGACGAACTGGCGAATAAGGGAGCAAACGCACTGAGATCGAGCAATTGAAATGGTTTGCATTCGAGTGTTTCTGCGTGGGCTTTGGCAAAGGCGACCTCTTTGTCATGCTTCTGTCCATACGCAAAGGTGATCACGGCCGGGTGCCGTTTTTCTACTTTGACCAAATGGTGCAGCAGGGTCACGCTGTCCATGCCACCACTGACGATGGCGATTGAATCAGGCATCTGCTTCACGCTCCAGCACGGCCGTGGCGACCATTTGAATGCCGCCCCGAATGTTTTGCGTCAGTACCACTTTGCAACTGTGCGGCCGGAGCGCATCGAATAAATCTTGTGCGATTTGACTGGCCAGCCCCTCGCCAAAAATGCGCTCGTCCCGAAACGTCCACAAATACAATTTCAGGCTCTTGCTCTCTACGCACACTTTGTCTGGTGTATAGAGAATTTCGAGCGTGTTAAAATCGGGTTGCTCTGTTACCGGACAATAACTGGTCAATTCATCCGTCGTAAAACGCACTTGTGTGACGTGGGGCGGCGCGGGAAATGTGTCCAGTGCTTTATTGGGCTGGTTCATCGGTTTGCCCAGCGCGGTAAAGTTGTTCTCACTCATAAAGTTATCTCACAAAGCGGGATTAGATCGCCCGCAGTTTTGGTAAGCCGGGTAGGGGGAAGTGTTCCCTTTTTCTGCTACCGGCATAAGTGGGGACAGTATAGCACGGCAAGGGGAAATGGCGAGTGGTGACATGAACGGGTAAGATGCAAGTAAGATGACTGCAAACAAGCGCATCTGTTGTATAGGTGAAAGTCATGGATGAACAACCAGAATTGCTGAAAAAATTGCTGACCATGCTGGCCAATACCAGCGATGAAGAGCTAGATTGTGGTCATGTGTACGACATGATGGATGAAGCGGCCGAGCTAAAAGCGAAAGGCGTGGATTTGACTGTCGTCATGCCCCAAATCGAACATCATTTAGCGATGTGTCGATGTTGTAGCTCCGAATTTCAATTGTTGATCGACATCGTACAGGAGTCTGCTGAGGCATGAATATCTTGGTCATCGGCGGCACGGTCTTTCTCGGCCGTCACATTGTCGAAGCCGCCCTCGCACAAGGGCATACCGTCACCCTGTTTAATCGGGGCAAAACCAACCCGCACCTTTTCCCCCAACTTGAAAAATTGATCGGAGATCGCCAAGCGGGTGATTATGCTGCCCTGGCAGGGCGACGGTGGGACGCGATCATCGATCCGTCTGCTTACATCCCTCGTGCGGTGCGCGAGCTATTGACGGCCGCAAGCTGCGATCATTACACGTTGATTTCGTCGATTTCGGTGTATGCGGACAGCGGGATACAAGGACAAGACGAAGGCGCGGCCGTCCTCACGTTGGCAGACCCGACGACGGAAGAGGTGACTGGCGAAACATACGGCGGTCTCAAAGTGCTGTGTGAACAGACGGCCGCCGCGCATCACGCGCATGTTTTGACAGTGCGCTCTGGCTTAATTGTCGGCGCACACGATCCGACAGATCGGTTTACTTATTGGCCGGTACGGGTGGGGCAGGGCGGCCGTATGTTGGCCCCCGGCGCGGCCGATTATGCGCTGCAACTGATCGATGTGCGCGATCAAGCGGCATGGATTGTGCGCTGTGTGGAGCAACAAGTGACAGGCGCGTTTAATGTGACGGGACGGCCGACACCGATAGGCGACATCCTAGAGACGGCGAAAACGATCACACAGAGCGACGCGCAATTTGTGTGGGTGGATGGCGATTGGTGTGCGGAAAACGACGTTGCTCCCTGGCAGGATTTGCCTTTGTGGATTCCGGGCGATGCGTATGCTGGCTTCCATCATTATAATGTAGACAAAGCGGCCGCGGCCGGGCTGACATGGCGGCCGATAGCAGATACGATTACTCATTTGCTGGCGTGGCACGAAAGCCGCCCGGCCGACTATGAACTGAAGACCGGGTTGCGCCCCGATGCAGAAGCCGCGCATCTGAAAAACGCTCTATGAAAATCAAACTATTCGCTACATTAAAGGAAACGGCCGGATCGGGATCGATTGAGATGGACGTGCAAGAGACAATGACGGTGGCCGCGCTGGTCGAGCAGATCGGCCGCCAATTCCCCGCCCTCAAGCCGGGTCTGACTGTCTCCGTCGTCTCTGTCAATCGTGATTTTGCTGATATGAGTACGCTGGTAGGGGCGGCCGATGAAGTCGCCTTCTTTCCCCCTGTGAGTGGCGGCTGATGAACGAAAACCATCCCACCTACTTTGCAATTACAGAAGAAACGACCGATCTCAATGCGATCCATGCGCGGCTGACCCGGCCGAACGTGGGCGCGATCATCACTTTTACCGGCGCGGTGCGGGGTGCAACCCAGCGCGACGGCTTGCCCCCGAAAACAATTCATCTGGAATACGAAGCGTATGAAGAAATGGCGACTGAACGGATGCAGCAAATTGCAGAGGAGATTTGGGAACGCTACCCGATGGTGATGGGGGTGGCGATTGTGCAGCGCATCGGCCGTCTCCAAGTGGGCGAAATGACGACGCTGGTTGCCTGTGCGGCCGCGCATCGAGACCAGGGTGCGTTTGATGCCGCTCGTTATGGCATCGACCGTTTGAAAGAGATAGTGCCTGTGTGGAAAAAAGAGGTGGGCGCAGACGAAAGCGTGTGGATGGAAGGAGATTATCGGCCGAGCCCGGCCGATAATCGTTAAAAAGCGTTACGAAATTACTTTGTTGCCGCCGGTTTACGATTGCGTGAGCGACGACGGCGATTGTTTTTGTTGCCACCGCTCCCATTTTTTGACTGTGACGGCCGATTTCCTTGACGGCTGCTGCCATGACGGTGTGACTGAGATTGACCCCCGCCACTGCGTCGTGCTGGCTTCACCGGTATCGCATTGTCTGGGTCAAAGCTCCCATAATCGAACCCCGCCAACCGCCGCCGTTCAATCGGATTGCCTAGCAGGCGCTCGATGTCACGCACCATCACATACTCATCATCCATCACAAATGTATATGCTTCACCCGTTGCATGGGCGCGGCCGGTACGGCCGATACGGTGCGTATACGCATCCACTGTGTCAGGAATATCGAAATTGATCACATGCGTCACATTGGTGACATCGATCCCCCGTGCCGCAATATCTGTCGCCACCAAAATATCAAACTTGCCATCCCGAAAACCGGTGATCGCTCTCTGCCGTTGATTTTGGCTCATATTGCCCTGCAACGCCGTCGCGTTATACCCTTTGCGCTCCAGATCACGCGCCAAATTACGCGCCCGATATTTGGTGCGCGTAAAAATCAGCAACTGATTCGCATCTTCTAGGTTCTCCAGCATTTGTAGCAGCAACGGCTTTTTCAGCTCTTTTGTCACCGGATAAAGCGCGTGGGAAACAGTTTTCGCCGGGGCGATCATGCCTATTTGCACAGTCGCTGGATTTTCCAGATATTCATCTGCTAATTTGCGAATATCTTTTGGCATGGTGGCTGAAAAGAGCAATATCTGTCGATTGTTTGGCACATGCTTGAAAATACGCCGAATGTCGGGCAAAAAGCCCATATCGAACATGCTATCCGCTTCGTCTAGTACCAATACTTCCACATGCGAAAGATCGATTAACTTGCTATTGACCAAATCGAGCAGCCGCCCCGGACAAGCGACGACAATTTCTGCACCTTTGCGTAATTTGTTGATCTGCGGTTGTTTGCCTACGCCACCATAAATGGCGATGCTGCGAATGTTTGTGCCACGGCCGAGTTTTTCGCTCTCTTCGCGGATTTGCTCGGCCAGTTCGCGGGTGGGGGCAACGATGAGCGCACGTACTTTGCGCGAGTTGTTTGTGAGCAGTCGGTTGAGAATCGGCAGCAAGAACGCGGCCGTTTTGCCCGTTCCCGTTTGTGCCAGTCCCAATACGTCACGCCCCTGGAGCGTGACCGGAATCGACTGAGCTTGAATCGGAGTCGGTTCTGTATATCCGGCGGCCGTTACACCCGCCATGATTCGTTTGTCAAAGGAAAAATCTTCAAAGTTCAATGTTATTACTCTCTGACTTCTTTGAGCAGAGTGTATTCCCAGCTCGAGGAAGATCGCTTATTTCACGCATCCTATTAATTTATTTAATGGTGCGGAGCGGTCACAATTGTTGATCAACATGACCAAACGACTATATTAGAGGGTTCGGCCGGGTCATTCTATTGTCAATAGCTATGAAAAGTACGGTACTGATAGGTCAATCGCACCAGGCGAATCGCCCACGAAACAGGCAAAAATTGCAAAAGAGGGGCAAAATGGGGATATTTACGATTATCTCATACTTTTTGCTTGACCAGATCAATAGAATCGTTTACTCTTTGGTCTGTCGTACAAACGGCAATAGTTTTTTACTGTGTCACTTACCTAGCCTTTTTTCTGCCCCGCCAGTTTCCCTGACAGTGCTGAAACCCGCAAAGATAGTGGCAAAATTTTAGGAGTTACTTTTTGATGAACATTTATGTAGGAAATCTCGACTGGGGTCTAACCGAGGACGAGCTTTTTGGTGTCTTTGCAGAATTTGGCGATGTGTCGTCTGTGAAGATTATGACTGACCGTGATACGGGTCGGTCGCGCGGTTTCGGCTTTGTCGAGATGGTTAATGATGAAGAAGGACGTGAAGCGATGAAAGCACTGAATAGTGCAGACATCAACGGCCGTCCTTTGCGTGTAGATGAAGCACGTCCCCGTGAAGAGCGTGGCGGCGGCGGCGGTGGCAATCGTGGCGGCGGCGGTGGCAACCGTGGCGGCGGCGGTGGCTACGGTGGCGGCGGCGGCGGCGGTGGTCGTCGTGATCGCTGGTAATCGCTATTAGTTAACAAATTCAGGGGAACTTCAAACTTCCCTTTCGTGAAACAAGGGCGCATGGATTACTCCATGCGCTCTTTTCAATTAATCATGTTACTGTATAAATAAGCGGATGAGATAATCCCGTCTACCCTCGTAGGGACACGATTGTAGGGACACGATTAATCGTGTCCCT
>CALECP010000325.1 GCA_937949915.1 uncultured Anaerolineae bacterium | reverse complement strand
GCACGGAGTTCGACATTCAGATCGACGGCGCGACTGTGCTAACGGCAGCCGGTTCGTACACGATGGAGATTCCGGCCGAAGGCACGACTGGCACAACGATTGGCGAACCGACCGTTCCGGTTGACCCGGCTGGCGGCACTTGGATTTTGTCCGGCCGTTCTTGTACTGGGGTGGCAGCTATTGCGAACAGTGATAATACAGAAGGAACTTACATCGTTGACTTACTCGGCAATGTCAATGCGAACTGTACGTTTACAAATACATATCGTGCGCCTGTGGAAGTTGACCCGGCTATCTTGACCATCACCAAAGTGGTTGATGGCGACCCGATGCCTGCTGGCACGGAGTTCGACATTCAGATCGACGGTGCGACTGTGCTGACGATGACTGGCTCTTACACGATGGAGATTCCGGCCGATGGTACGACTGGCACAACGATTGGCGAACCGACCGTACCGGTTGACCCGGCTGGCGGCACTTGGATTTTGTCTGGCCGTTCTTGTAGTGGCATCGCTGCTATCGACAACAGCCCCAATGCGGATGGCACTTACATCGTTGACTTGCTCGGCAATGTCAATGCCAACTGTACGTTTACAAACACGTACACTGCGCCTATTCAGGAACCAGGGGTATTTTCTATCGACAAAACGGTTTCAGACGCGATGCCGATGGACGGCGACACAATTGACTTTGTGATCACGGTATTCAATACGTTGACGACCAGCGTGGTGATTACAGACGTGATTCCGATGGGCTTAACGCCGCAGACGGCCGTCAGCAACAATGGGGCAGTCACGATAACAGGGCAAACGGTGACATGGCTTCCGGTTTCTACGCCGGTCTTCAGCCCGGCCGTCCTCACCATTACCGTTCAGGTAGAAGCAGGCGCGAGCGCGATGGGAACGATTACCAATACAGTGTTTGCAGACAATGGCATGAGTGATAGCGCGGCCGTACAGCCGGAAGCATTGCCCACA
Source organism: uncultured Anaerolineae bacterium (assembly GCA_937949915.1). Lineage (GTDB taxonomy): Bacteria > Chloroflexota > Anaerolineae > Promineifilales > Promineifilaceae > CALECP01. The sequence continues at coordinate 5,392 of CALECP010000325.1, read as the reverse complement.
CAATTGCCAGATATTGCGATTGATAAAACGTCTGAAGTCGATGGCAATACGATCAATTACACCATTAGCGTGACCAATACAGGGGAAGCAGAAGGCACATTTGTTATTACAGATACCTTCCCAGCCGGGTACATGGGTGACTGTGGCGACGGTGCGGTACAGGCGTTTAACGTGACGGAAGTGATTCCTGCATCTGAAACACGCACCTATAACTGTACGATCACGTATGATCCGATGATCGCCATTGTCAAAACGGTGACACCGACTGTGATCAATGCAGGCGACACGGTGACATACACCATCAATCTGCAAAACGTGGGTGATGTGCCGTTGATCAATGTGACGGTGCTTGATCCCATGTTGGCAGGATGTAGTGGCAGCAATATCGGGGATACTTTCTTCGGTGGCACGACGTTTGGCATGATGCCGGGTAGTAGCCTGACGTGTACGGCCGCTATGCCGCAAAACGCAAGCATCACAAACACAGTGATGATCACAGGCGAGATCACCATCTTCAACACAGCCATTGGCACCGTGTTGGAAACAGGTGCGACCGTTGCCGACACGGTATCTGATACGTTTGTGGTAACGGACGAAGATTCGGCCGTTGTGGAAGCATTGGGCATGATTCGCAGCCGCTTGTGGAGCGAACTAAATGGTAACGGCACCTACGAGCCTGATGATACAGACTCGCCCGATGTACCAACCGAAAATGTGTTGGTTATCTTAACTGATAGCAATGGCAACACAATGACGACGACCACAGACGCGGACGGCGTTTACGAATTTACCAGCTTGCCGTTAGGTGCGTATACGATCACGATTGATCTGACGACGCTCCCGGCCGATAAAGTCGGGTACGAGATTGCGGTTGACCCAGATAACGACAGCGACAACACCACAATGGTAACGCTGTCTGGAGATGCCCCAATCGAGACGACGAGTGACTTCGCATTTGCTACGCCGACGGCCGTTGGACTGACCAACAGCGCGGCCGCGCCCGATGCGTCCATCGTCGCACAAATCGCGTTCTTGTCACTGCTCATCATCAGCACGCTGCATGTGAGCAGCAAACGCGACTAACGATTCAACTTTAGATGTAGAGCGAAAGGGTATATGCACTTTCGCTCTGCATAATCTTGTCCCCTCACACGTTACTCAAGAGAACGAGAGCGTTATTTGCCCCGCACATCTATGAATCATCATCGATGTGCGGGGTGTTTTTGTTGTGGCACAGTGATGGGGGGGCGGGTATAAACGGGTGCAAACAATTTTGAGGTAATGTATGAGCAAATTATGGGGCGGCCGATTCGCCGTTGAGACAGATCAGTTAGTACGCCAATTTAATGACAGTATTCGCTTTGACCAACGGTTGTGGCGCGAGGATTTGGATGGCAGCACGGTGTGGGCGCGTGGGCTGGCACGGGCTGGTGTGCTGACCGATACAGAGGCGGCCGTGTTGGTCGATGGCTTGGCACAGGTCGCGGCCGAATGGGAGACAGGCACTTTTACGCTGCAAGCGGGGGACGAAGACATCCACACCGCCAACGAACGCCGCCTGACTGAGATCGTGGGGGATGTGGGCGGCAAATTGCATACCGGCCGCAGTCGCAATGATCAAGTGGCCACCGATTTTCGGCTATGGACAAAGCGTGCGCTCGACCAATTAATGACCCAATTGCAAGCAGTGCAAGAAGCGATGATCGCCAGTGCAGAAGCGCACCATGATGTGCCATTGCCGGGGTACACCCATCTGCAACACGCGCAGCCAGTGACGTGGGGACATTGGATTTTGTCCCACTTTTGGCCGCTCACCCGCGATGCAAAACGACTGGCACTGGCACACGAGTTGGCCGACGAATGCCCGTTGGGTTCGGCCGCATTGGCGGGAACGGCGTTTCCATTAGACCGTGCGTGGCTCGCGGCCGAATTGGGCTTTACGGCCGTTAGTCAAAACAGTCTCGATGCCGTCTCTAACCGTGATTTTGCTGTCGAAATGTTGTATGCGTGTGCGATGATCGGTGTCCACCTCAGCCGCTTGTCGGAGCAAATCATTCTGTTTAGCAGCCAAGAGTTCGCATTTGTGCGGCTGGATGATGCGTATTCGACCGGATCGAGCCTGATGCCGCAAAAGAAGAACCCGGACACAATGGAACTGACACGGGGCAAAAGCGGCCGCCTGATCGGCCGCCTCGTCGGCATGTTGACGATGCTCAAAGGGCTGCCGTCTACCTATGACAAAGATATGCAGGAAGACAAAGAGCCAGTGTTTGATGCGTTCGATACATTGATGATCGTACTGCCTGTGATGGCGGGTGCGATCAAAACGCTGATCATCAACCCAGAGAAAATGGCGGCACAATTAGAAGCCGGTTTGCTGGCGACTGATCTGGCTGATTACCTGGTCAAAAAAGGGCTGCCTTTCCGGCAGGCGCATCATGTGGTGGGCGCGGTGGTGTCGTTGGGCGAGCAGAAAAATGTACCGATTACTGATCTGACGCTGGCTGACCTGCAAGGGGTAAGCGACTTGTTTGCGGATGATGTCGCGCAAGCGTTTAGCATAGCGGGTTCATTGGCAGCGCGATCTGTGACGGGTGGGACAGCCCCAGCGGCCGTGCTGGCACAAATTACGGCCGCCAAAGCGGCCGTTTAGCAAGGATGTCTAATTGACCCGCGCATATACTAAGAAGTCTTCGGTAGACGGCAGGCGTATGAATGTCAACGATAATGCCAGACTTTTCATTGTGGCAAAGTCTGGCGTACATCCAAAAAAACGACTCAAAACCAACTATCATTGGCGATAGTTGGCTTTGAAAGTAACGCATGAGAGTCATACGCACTACTAGTCTGATCATCATATTTTGATGACTATGGATTGTTTTTTTGCAGGCTCTCATCCGTCAGAACTTTTATTTCTCACTATGGATTTGTTAGCATAACATTGTCGATACAAATTTCGGTTGCAATTTGTCCCCCCATTTGAAATTCCAGACGAGAAATCATATCGGTCATTTGATCCATGGTGAAACTGTAACTATATCCTTGCCAAGACGTTCCTAACGTTACAGGTGAAAGATAGTAATCTGTCCATGGAGCAGATGCACGGCCAACCTTCACCTTCATTTGTGTACCACTTCCTGCTTTGGCATCAAATGTCAATTGATATGATTGATTATTCTCAATGGGCAGTCCTGCTTGTGCAACAATAGCATCCCATGGGTTTGCTCCCGGCGTTTGAATATTCATGCACATTACATCACTACTCGTACTAATCAAATTACCACTGAAACTGTCCCAATTTTCCATTCCATTACTAAAATTAGGATTGTTGATCATATTGGATGGAGGTGCTGGTGTAGGAGGTATAGAAACATTATCAGACAACGAGACTATCACATCATCAATACAAATCTCTGTTGCTATTTGTCCACCCATTTGGAATTCCAAGCGAGAGTTAAGATCGGTGGCATGATCCATCGTAAAGTCATATATGTGTGTTTGCCACGATGTTCCTAACACTGTGGTCGCAAGATAGTAATCTGTCCATGGCGCAGATGCACGGCCAACCTTTACCTTCATCTGTGTAGCATTTTGCGCTTTAGCATTGAAAGCGACTCTGTATGATTGACCTATTTCAATAGGGAATCCCGCTTGTGCAACAATAGCGTCCCATGGGTTTGCCCCCGGTGCCTGAAGATTGATGCACATTGCATCACTAATTGTGCTAATCGGGTTACTGCTGAAACTATCCCAATGAGCCATCCCATCGTTGAAACTTGGGTTTTCAACAAAATTTGGTGGAGACGGTGGAGCATCTGAAGATAACGATATAACAACATTATCAATACAAATCTCTGTTGCTACTTGCCCGCCCATCTGGAACTCTAGACGGGAGTTAGAGTCGCTGAGATACCCCATCATGAAGTCATAAGTAAATGTTTGCCATGACGTACCTAATTGTGTCACATCCAGAAAATAATCAGTCCATGGGGCGGATGCAATTCCGACTTTTACTTTCATCTGCGTTGGGCTTTGCGCTTTGGCATTAAATGTAACTTGGTATGATTTTCCATTTTCAATAAATAACCCTGCTTGCGCTACAATAGCATCCCACGGATTCGTCCCCGGTGTCTGTATGTCAATACACATCGCGCCATTGCTCGTACTAATGAGATTGCCACTGAAACTATCCCAATTAGTCATTCCGTTTTCGAAATTTGGATTTTCAATCAGATTTGGGGCAGCAGCAGACAAAATCAACTCAACCACAACATTTCGTACACAAATTTCAGTGTTAATTTGTCCACCCATTTGGTACTCTACACGAGAGTTCAAATCTGTAGGGCTATTCATCACAAAATCATACGAATACCCTTGCCATGAAGTATCTAATCCCTCTGTTGTTAAAAAGTAATCTGTCCAAGGGGCTGATGCACGTCCAATTTTCACATTCATCTGTGTCGGAGTCCCTGATTTCGCCTCAAATGTCAGACGGTACGCTTCCCCATTCTGTATGTGCAAGTTAGGATTAGCAACAATCGCATCCCATGGATTTACACCCGGATTAGAGATATTCAAGCACCATGCCTCACTACTCTCTTGAAATGCATTGCCACTCAAACTCACCCAATCGCCTGTAATCAAATTACTGTCATTATTTGGTGGAGGTGTGGTGGATGTATTGGACATATACTGCTCAAGTACGTTCATCTGTGGTCGATCTACGCCATTTATTGGTTCTACAGAATAACTGTAATCGCCCCACCATGGTCCACCAGCCCAATATGTCCATCCAAGCCAAACATCAGCATTACTGTCCATGTAAGCCAGCATATCATCGAGTGCGTCTATACATGTGCTATCAGTTCGCACACCAAATTCACCAAGAAATCCACGCAAATTGTTATCGCGTAACCATCCTGTAAATGCAGTAAGTCGTTCTGAACCAATCGTTGTGCTGACGCAAGGAGCCGTGTCATTGCCTGCATTTATTTGATCAGTATATTGATGCACTTCAATTGCATAATTATCGAATATATCTACTATGTTTAGCATAGCAACTGCATTAGGTGTTCCATAGTAGCTATCGTACCAACTCTGTGCGCCTGTCCAAGAATTGCCAGGAACAAGGATTAAATTGGTTGCGCCTTCATTGCGAATCGCGCTGATCGCACTATTCGCATTACTCACCCATAATTCAGTACTCATATCGTGTGGTTCATTCATCAATCCAAAAATGACCAGATCATTGTCCTTAAACTCCCGCGCTAATCGTTCCCACAAATTAGCGAAAGCAGATGTTGGAACAATATTATCATTATCACCGATAATTGCTTCGCCACCTCCCGTGTTGTAACGAGCATAATTATGGGGATCAAGTACAACGTAAGCA
>CALECP010000324.1 GCA_937949915.1 uncultured Anaerolineae bacterium | reverse complement strand
TGGCGCGCCATCTCCCTACGCGGCCGGTATTAATTGTTGGTCGTGCTTAAAAACGTCTCAACCGCGTTGCTCCGTTGTGCAACAAAGCTGGTGACAGTAGCGATCTGGCCGCTGAATGCCGCGCTGTCCGTGATATACGGTGCGAGCATCGTTTCCCATGCTTGCAACTGCGCCGTGACCGATTCCGCATCAAACGCATCTGCCTGCAACTGTGCGACAGACGCAACATATTGTTCATAATAAGCAGGCTCATCAAGCAGATAGCGGATGAGCGGCCATGCGTCTGTCACCTCACCTTGGCTCAGTGAAGCATTGCCACCGCGCCGCCCATCTTGGAACGACTCGTTGTAATCCCAGCCAATCCATGTGAGCAAATCGGTGTCGGGATCGTGGTAGATGTAGAAGTTGTGCGTCATCTGTCCGTAGGTGTCCCAGTTGACGATAGAGGTGTTGAGTGCTAACCAATTCAAGAACGTATCGACATCGAATACCGCTTCTAAATCGGTGCGCCATTGGTCGCTGTTGGTCAGGCGCGTCTCAGCGTGCAAAACGTTGTACAGGGCTTCGAGATCGCTGTAGTCGTTCTCATCGTTGTTCTCTTTTTGGAAGCTGTCCGCAATCAGGTCAAATGTCCCTTCTGCCAGCGTCACGCCCGTACCGTCTCCTTCGTAGATGTTGCCATCGTCGCCGCCAAGTGCGGTGTCAATCACGGTGTCGTCGATCACTTCAATCACGGTGTACACGCCGAAGCTGATCGGCCCTTCACCATAATCGACAAACAGTTCGTACCATGCGGTCTCAGGTGCTATCAGTCCAGCTTCTTGCATCACAGAGTAGGCGAGTGGGGCGCGGACGTATGATTGATCGGCCGCTGGATTCTGCAACGAAAGCTGTTTGAATCCATAAAACCGTTGGTCGTCGATTTCTGGGTAGTCATCCTCAAATTCGTCAAAGTCGAGCTTGAACGGCATTTGTAGCGACCCACTGTTCCATGCGCGGGTGAGGGTCGAATTGCCCTTGAAGCGCACACCAACATTTGTCCACATATCTCCTTCAAATGCAATCGTCGCGGCCACGTAGTCGGGGTTTTCAGTAGCAAAGTTGACCACCGCACCGCCACCGCCGCCACCTTGTTGACGGCCGCCGCCTTCTGGACGAGCAGGACGCTCCCCATCAGCAGGCACATCACCCTCTGGGCGAGCCGGGCGTTCTCCACCAGCAGGCCCCCCGCCAGTCGGAGGGACACCTGCGCCACCACCACCGCCGTTGCCAGTTGGTTCGCCATATAGCTCCGTCATATTGTCGAGCATCGCCTGCCAATCATCGGGCGCGATGGTGATGGTCATGCTATTAACCTCATCTTCTGGGAAAACAACATCGTAGCTGGGATCAGCACTTTTGCTGTGGGTGGTCTCGCTCCAGCCGTCCGGCCGGGGCAGTTCGTCGTCTTCATCATCTTCTGCGGCCGGTTCTGGTTCTTCAGTCGCTTCTGGCGCGATTGTTGGTTCGGCCGTGCTGGTTGGTTCATCGGCCGGTTCTGGCTCTTCAGTCGCTTCTGGCGCGATTGTCGCTTCGGCCGTGCTGGTTGCTTGGTCGGCCGGTTCATCCGTTTCAATTGTCATATCATCGCTCTGACTCGATGTTGAAGCGGTTGTTGGAACAGAGTCCACTATTTCAGTTGTCGTGGAACATGCGGCCAACATCAGCGCGATGACCAACATAAATAAAATACGAATAGGCTTGGAAGTAGTCATAAGGTTAACTTTAGATTGCTAGGTTATGACAATGAATGGGTTGTCATATTATAGGTTTGTTCAGTTGTTGCTTCAGATGCCCATCCATTTTTAAGCGGCGGGTAGAGCAGTTTGATTTCGGCCGAATCGCGCAGAAAGTTCAACTCGCCTATTTCTACATGCGTGATGGGCAATCCTGTACGTTCACGCAAATCTGCCAGCAACAGGTCTCGTTTATCTTCGTGGATTAGCTCGATGCGATCATAGATGATGCGCGTCGATTCCTGATACTGAAAACCCCATCCTTTCTCCAACACATACAGCACGCTGATCACAGCGATGTTGATCAACACCAAAGCGACCCACGTTACGCCGGTGTTCAGCGTTGCATTGATGATCGGCAGCCCGATCAGGATGAACAAATAGGTCATGTCACGCGGCGGCATTGGGTTGGTGCGATAGCGCAGAATAGAGAAGATGGCGAACAGACCAAACCCCGCACCGATGCTCAGTTCAATGGAGGTGAGCAGGCTCATCACAAAGAAGATCAGCGTATTGAACGCCATAAACGTGACGATGTAATTTTTGTTCGGTTTGCTGGGGTAGTAGATGCCGCGCACGATCAGGAGTGCAACGACAAGATTGAGCGCAAAGCCGATAAAAAGATTAGTGATAGTAAGCATGGGTGGTCTCTTGTGATAATTTGTCCAACAGTCGTAACTGTGGTTTGAAGTTGTTGTGCTTAACGTGCGGATAAAGCTGTGTCACGCCGATGCAGTATTTGCTGAAACTGGTCGGCCGCACCCGCCGCTGGCGCAGTTGTAGTGCGACCGATGATCGCTCCGCATCCGGCGCACGTTTGATCTCCACAATCGCAATATCGGTCAACTGTTTGCGCCGATCTTCCCACTCAAAGCTGAGGTCGAGATCAATCGTCACACGCTCCGCACTGTGGCGGCTGACAAGCGTGATCCGTTTGTAGTAGGAGAACAGTCGGCCGTAAAGCGCGTCAACGCTGTGTGGATAGCGCGTCTGCAAAAAATCCCAGCTCGGCCGGTCGATGACGCTCAGAAACTGATTTGTCATCGTGCGCTGTTTACGTGTGCGCTTTTTGTTCGTCTTGTGCTTGATTTCGAGAAAGGTTGTGCCTGTTTCGACATATTCACGTGACCGCACTTTGTACCGATTCGCGGCCCCTGCTTGATGTCGATGGTAAAGGTCAAAATCGGCCGAATCGAAATAAAGCGTCTTATACCGATTGAGCCGTTCCCCTTCGATAGACAGCACACGATAGTCGTCACGGATGGCGGTTAAAAACGTGGGGAGGGTGTCGGCCGAAACGACATATTTCGTCTCAACCCGATTGAGCAATGCTGCATCACCGATCTCGTCTAATGTTATCGGCGTAAATGACGCTACCGCTCGTTCCGTTGCTGTTGGCATTGCGATCCAGTTCTCAATATCTGTATTTGCTGTTACGGTGTTTAACATCATTGCTATCCTGTCCTGTCGATTTGTTTGTTTCAACTGGTAGCAAGGTTACAACACGGGTGTTTAGGAACTATAGTCAGATAATTATGGGAATGTTGAGAGGTTGTTAGGGAGTTGTTAAGACAGTGCGGGATGCTCCCTTTTCATACGATTACCGACGCGGATGTCAACACGCCAATCCCCAACACCTTTTCTGATAGGACTTACGCAGTTTCGTGTGTTCCTACTACGCAGCGGGGCTTGCGTAACTCCTACTAATTTAACTTGACTCGCTATAAAAACAAATGAGGCCAGCTTACGCCGACCTCATTTTTTATCGTTTATCTACTCGCTGATCGTTAGCTATTGCAAGGTCGCAACATATTGCGCCGATACAAATCAACGATTGCGAATGACGGCCGCGCTCATCGTCGCCATTGTGATCATCACTGTGACGAGTGCGAGGAGGCTGACAGAGCCATTGACTGTCTCTGTTGCCATGCCCACGCTCAATGGCACAATTTGCGTCATCACATTGTCGCAGTCCGCACTGGTCGAGTTGAAGCCAACCTCACTCATGCCCATGCCATCTTGAATCGCGTCATAGAGGTCGGTGTTCTCGCTATTACCCGTGAACTCCCACACCATGATGCCGCCCAAGCAACGATCTGATGCGTATTGCGTCTTGATGGCAATCGACTCCACATCGTCATAGCTGACCCAGCTACCACCTGCATAATCAGGATTGTAGGCGAATGGCACCATCGCTTCTGCATCCCAGTAGCGTGTCCAGCCATTGTTGAGCAGCACGTTTTGCACGTCGTCGTAGTCGAATACCGCTTCGTCCCAAGAGCCACTGCCGAGACCGTCGGCCGATGCACCTGGCGTTTGATTCGCGTTGTCGCTTAACAAACCACCGCCGTCATCGTTCCACATCGGTTCTGGCATCAAGCTATAGTCTGGTTCACATTCACACCAGTAGCCGCTTTCCTCATCGAGTGTGCCGTTGCTACCCATGCCAAACAAACCGGGCATATTGGTCGGATCATAGCCCGTATTACCGTCTACATTAACCCATGCGCGGCCGTAGAACGCGAGACCCATCACCAACTTGGAGGGTGGCACACCGCGTCGCAAAAATTCGTCGATTGCAAAGTCTACATTGTAGTTTTGGCTAAACTCCTCATTGCTGACCACACGCGGATCGTTGTCATTCGCATACAATGGCGCGTTGTGCGCGGGCATATCTTGCCATGCACCATTGAGGTCATAGGTCATGAGGCTCAGATAGTCGAGATGGGGGTGAATGTCTTCTAATGGCAAGCGGTTGATTTTGTCCTCGCCTGCATTGACGGCGGCCGTCAGCAAGTAAGGCTCGCCGTCTGGCCCCGTTCCGGCCGCATCGAGCGCACCGCGTAATGTTTCGAGCATAATGGCAAAGTTCGGGCCATCTACCGTTTCGTGGTTCGGTGCATTGATGTTGTCGAACCGGCCGCCACCACCGGGGAACTCCCAGTCGATGTCCAAGCCGTCAAAACGATATTGCTCCATCAAACTGACACAACTTTGTGCCATCGTTTGCAGTTTGGCCGAGTCGGCCGCGATCATCGAGAAGTGATCGGACAGTGTCCAGCCACCGAGCGACAGCACGATTTTGACATCGCCCAGATAATCGTCGCGCAACGCCGCCATTTGTGCGAGTGTACCAGTTTGTGTGTAGCCGTTTGTGCCTGTCGTCCATTCGAGCGCAGCAAATTCATCATCAATTTGACATGTACCATCTTCTAGCACGTCGATAAACGAGTATTGAATCGTATTGACGTACCCCGCATCGATCAATGGTTTGATGTCGCCCACTTGATAGTTACGGCCGTACACGCCCCACTCTGGGAAGTAATAAATGTGAACACCGCCATCACCCGCATCAGGGTCTGGCACTGCGGTTGGTTCTGGAACGGCCGTTGGCATCGGTGTTGCATTCGGAGCATCTGAATCAGATTGGTCAATTGTGGTAGGGCAATCAGCCGCTGTAGAACCAAGTTCAAACGCACTCTGGGCCATGCCGTCTTGAATTGCACCATACAAATCAACGTTCTCATTATTGCCTGTGAACTCCCAAACCATGATACCGCCTAAGCAGTGATCGGCCGCAAATTTTGTCTTGATGGCAATTGACTGCACATCGTCATAACTAACAAAACTTCCGCCATATATGTCAGGGTTGTACGCGTATGGCGACATCGAATATTCATCCCAATACCGTGTCCACCCATTGTTCAGCAAAACATTCTGAACATCATCGTAATCATACACCGCCTCATCCCATGAGCCACCGCCGAGTCCATCGGCCGATGCACCAGGGGTATCGTTAGCATTATCACTCAACAAACCACCACCATCATCATTCCACATCGGCTCAGTCACGAGGGTATAATCTGGCTCACACTGACACCAGAAGCCACTCTCCTCGCTCAAACTCCCATTATCGGCAAAGCCAAATAAGCCTGGCTGATTAACGGGATCAAACCCTTGACTTGCGTCAGCATTAACCCATGAACGACCATAAAAAGCCAAACCTAGCACGAGTTTCGATGTAGGTACACCACCATCCACAAATGCTTGCACAGCATAGGCTGAATTGTAGTTTTTCACATAATCTTCATCATTGATCACACGTGGATCATTGGGGTTGGCGTAAAGCGGGGCGTTGTGTGCGGGCATATTGCTCCAGCCACCGTTTAAGTCGTAGGTCATCAACTGAATGTAATCGAGGGATGGATGAATGTCTGCTAATGGTAAACGCTCTATTTTGTCTTGACCCGCATTCACGGCAATCGTCAACAGATAAGGGTCACCTGCGGAGTCTGTGCCAGCCGCAGTCAAACCCGCACGCAACTCTTGAAGCAACAAGGCGAGGTTCGGGCCGTCTACATTCTCGTGGTCAGGGGCGTTGACATTGTCAAAGCGACCACCACCACCCGGAAACTCCCAGTCAATGTCTAGTCCATCAAAATCGTATTGCTGCATCATCGCAATACACGACGACACCAGAGTGGCCCGCTTGGCAGGGTCAGCCGCAATCGGTGAGAAGTAGTCTGACAATGTCCAACCACCGAGCGACAAGATAATTTTGAGCTCCCCGACATGATCGTCGCGCAACGCCTTCATCTGAGCGAGCGTGCCTTTTTGATCATACGGTGGAATCCCACCTGCCCAATCTAGGGCAACATTCTCATCATCAATTGCACAACTACCATTTTCTTCCACATCAATAAATGCATATTGAATCGTATCAACATACCCCGCTTCGACGAGTGGTGCGACGTGTGCGACTTGGTAGTTACGACCGTAAACACCCCACTCTGGGAAGTAGTAGATGTGAGCACCGGGGTTACTTCCAGGTGGCGGTGGTTCGGGTAGTTTGCACTCGAATCCGCTATTTTGCACGATCCAGCCAGAACCTGCGGCAGCCGAAGGCTCCGCAGCTACCCAACGTTCACTGATATAGTTAACCATATTGTGGGAGACTGATGACCCTGGAGCATAATTAAGCGTTGTAGCCTTACTTTCGCTCCAAGCAGCAAAACACAGCTCTGCTTCTGGTGGGGTGCAGGCTTCCCCTTGCACCCAAAAGGGGTCCCAACTATTTACAGGAGGAGCAGTACTCGGTACAGTACCAGCGGCCATCCATGCCGAGGCTGTCCAGTTAAACCCTTCATAAGAGACTGTATTGCCCTGACTGTATGCGATGCCAGCATCCCAGGGTGACGTACACTCTGCAAGGGGAGTGCTGGCTGTATTGCCATTAGGCGCGGCCGATGTTCTCAACGTATCTATGCTGAAAACCATCAAAAATAGCCCTAAAAGAGCCAAAAGCATCAGAAATAATTTTCTTATCAACGGATTTGTGTTTAAGTGTCTCATTTTTTTCTCCTTGTCAAGTGTAGATGGACAATGTTGCTAGCTGCGATTGCGATATAGTTATCTTGTTTTCTATCGACTTGTTTTGATGCCATCCATCTAACACTAATTCACAAACATCATACCTGCTTAGTTGTATCAATTAACCAAGATATTTGCAACGTATACAAGTGTGTTGGAAGCGTTGCGACATGAGAATGAGCAGTTGTAAGGAGAGAATTGGCTAAATTTAGAGGAGGCGAACAAAAAGAGTATCAAGGTCAAACGCGAAAACAGATGACCGTTTAACTGATTTCGTATGAAAATGAGAACTCAGCAACTTTTTAACTTTCTTACTTTTCAACTTTTTAACTTCTTAACTTTTCAACCTTCTTAACCTCCTCAACTCAAAAACAACTTATGCGGCTTCCACATGTCATCACGCGGGGTAAGGATGCCGAGAAAATCGCCAGCGGCCGTATAGCAGGCAACAACGGATGCAGGAACATCGTCCGGCCGTTGCGCGATAAATTTACCCACACGAATTTGGCTCTCTTCACTTTCATCCAGATCGATGCGAGGCAAATGGGTGACCGCGATGTCCGGCCGGAGCAAGCTATCCGGCGTGATGGTGTCGGGCAGTACGGCCGTATCCTCTGTAAATTCGCCAATCGCCGTGCGTCGCAGCGCCACCAAATGCCCCCCACACCCCAACAAATTGCCGATGTCATGCCCCAACGAACGAATGTATGTACCAGTCGAACAGCCCACGCGCAACTGAATATCATCCCCATCACGCCCCAAAAACGTCAGTTCGCTAATGGTGATGCGCCGGGGTGGAATGTCGATTTTCTCCCCCTTCCGCGCCAATTTATACAGGGGCTGTCCATCTTTTTTTATTGCCGAATACATCGGGGGGATTTGGTCGATTTCACCGCGAAAATGAATCAGTGCCGCTTCGATTTGGTCGTCGGTGGCGGTTACGGGGCGCGTCTGGGTAATGACGCCTTCAGCATCATACGTGTTCGTTGTTTGTCCCAGGCGCACAGTGGTGGTGTACATTTTCGGCCGTCCCACCACGTACTCGATCAGGCGTGTGGCACGGCCGACACCGACCACCAGCACCCCGGTTGCCATCGGATCAAGCGTCCCCGCATGGCCCACTTTCCGCAGCCCCAACGTGCGCCGTACTACCTGCACCACGTCATGCGATGTCATCCATTGCGGCTTGTCAACTGTCAAAAATCCTTGCATAGAGCGCGATCATACCACTCGCCCACCAAATAGACGCACCGGCGGTAGTAGAGACGCACCGGCGGTGCGTCTCTACCGTAATATCTGACGTAGCCAATAGCGCGTTTCGGCCGAGCGGAGATATTGCCCCAGATACCCATTGCCTATACGAAGTTCAAAATGAAGATGTGCATCTTCCGTTTCACTCAACACAGAGCTGGGCGACCCCGAATTACCCACTTCCGCAATCGGTACACCTTGCGCCACCAATGTCCCTGTCTGGATATTGCGGTAAATTTTGTCCAGATGCACATAGCGTGTCACGATGCCGTTACCATGATCGATCCATAATTGCCGTCCCCGGAAAAAATCCTCCGCTTCGGGCGGCGTAAAGCCTTGTGTGAAGGAGAGATCGCGCCAATACGCAAATAGTTCGGGCCATGGCTGGGCGTAGTCGTGATCGGCACGAATGACCACCCCATCGGCCGCTGCCCGAATCTGCATTCCTTTTGCCCAATAAAAATCGACCCCTTCATGCACACCCAGGCGATAATGGCGCGGCGCACCAGGTAGCTGATAGTCGCGTTGGGTGAAGCCCGGAACACCAACCGGCACAGTAAAATCCCATGTTTGCAGCAATCGCGCCGGGTCGTGCGGCGGGTTGTCGTTGACGAGCCAGGGCGTGTTCACTTGGCGGTTGTTGTCGGCATCGTCGATGAAATAGAGCGCGTCCCGGCCTGCAAAAACGAGTGTGCCATCGTCGGCCGCCCACATTGTCGAGATAGTGCGCTGATCGTGAAATTGCCAAAACGCGGTATGAGTGCCATCTTGCGCGATGCGATAGACGCGGCGGCCGTTGGCAGCCAGCACATAGAAATGATCCCCCGCGGCCGTCAATTGCCACGCATCCCCCGCCACATCGAGCGGCACATTTTCGCGCAAAATCCCTTGGTCGATATGGTACAGGCGGTCACGGGTCAGCACGGTGGCACGGTCGCCACGCACAGTGACATCGACCACGATCTGATCTTTGTCCAGCACGGTGCGTTTTTCATCGTCATTATCGTCGTAGCGCAGCAGCAGGGGGGCGCTCACATCGAGCAGTTGCCGCCGTTCGGCCGATGTATCCATGGCAACAAAGTAATGTGAGGAGCGATCTCTGATCGGCCGATCATAGCGGTCAAGCGTCCATGCGCCTTGCTCGTAGCGGTACACATCGCCAGCCCGATCTAGTGCATAGATCGCATTTTTGTCATAAGCAAGATCAATCGGTTCGAGAACGGTTACACCATCAACCACATCCCCCGGCTCTAATATCTCGATCAATGTACCGTCTGGCACACGCGGATCGATAGCCATGACACGGCCGCCATCGATCAAATAGTAGATGCTTTGAAAACGGGTGAGCGCAATCGGGTGAACGAGCGAGTTAGGCGTGAATTGCCATACGCCGGTGTTGGCAGCGGTCAGCCAATTGGTCTCGGCCGTAACTGTCTCGAAAAAGGAGAACAATCCATGCTCAAACAGATTACGCACCACGTCAAAGGCGGCCGTATCGACCCCGACCACCAGCGATGGAATGCCACTGTCTGCCAATGTCAGGGCTAAATGACCGGGGACGTTTTGCAAGCGGCCGAGCGGCGTAAAATCATAAATACCGTACCGCGCTTGGAAATCGGCAAGTAGTTGCTCCATCTGTGCGCCCACCGGATCAGTGTGATGGAAGACATCTTGGTTATCTGTTCCTTCAAACACCCACACAAAGGCAGCATCTTGGGTGAACAAGCGGAGCGCACGCGCTTCGGCCGAGCTAAAGGGGGTCGGCCGATCACTGCGCCAGTCGGCATCTCCATTGCGTAGCACGTCGAACATGCCGTCAGGATTAATGTCTTCGATAAACCATATCGTGAACTGGGCTGGCAAATTTTTCGGCCGTGCCTCAAACCATTGATACAGCCGCGTCACCATATCTGTTTCGTTGCCCATCAACACGATTTTGAACGCCCCTTTGCCAATGCGCTTGGCGATCAATTGACGGCCGTTCGGCGTATCGGTCAGCACGATCTCGCGCACTTCCTGCGGCGTGGGAATAGGTGTGGGCAGCGTGGTGGCAGTGGGCAAAACGGTGACGGGCGGCAGCGTCACTTCTTCGACAGGCGCGGCCGGGAGCGTGACGGCCGGTTCGTCGATCACTTGCACCGTGCGAGCGGCAACGGCCATTGATGGCACGACAGGAATTGTTTGGGTCGGCCGTTGGGTGGGCGGCAAAGATCGTGTCGGTGTGGCAACATTACCCCGACAACCCACAAGGAGCATCAGCATGAGACAAAACATTGCTATACTTACGCGCATAACATAAATTGTAACGCGACAAACGCATTTGGGAGAACATAAAATGAAAGAACTCATCCACGCAGACAATGCCCCGGCCGCCGTTGGCCCTTACTCACACGCCGCGAAAGCAGGCAATCTGGTATACACGGCCGGACAAATCCCCCTCGACCCCGCCACGATGAAATTGGTAGACGGTGGCATTGAAGCACAAACACGCCAAGCATTAGACAATCTAAAAGCGGTACTGGAAGCGGCCGGGAGCGACCTCGCCCATGTGCTAAAAGTGACCGTTTTTCTGGCTGACATCAACGATTACAAAGCGATGAACGGTGTCTATGCCGACTATTTCGACGGCTCAAATCCGGCGCGATCTGCTTTTGCGGTGGCGGCGTTGCCGTTAGGCGCGTTGGTTGAGATTGAGGCGGTGGCCGTGACGGCCGCGTAGCACACGCTCACTGTGCTGGATAGGCAAGCCAGAAGATTTTTCAGCTATTCAACATCAACTGACATACTGATTTACTGAAACACTGAAAAACCGTACTCTTGAGCGAGACACAAGAATATAGCCAAACAAAATTGTGCTACAATCGAGCAGTAGATGGTCAGGTTAGACATGGGGCGTTGCCAACTGATCAATCATGATATCGTCAAATAAATTCTTAGGATAGGGGATAGCGGATGGCTACCTTTGATTACAAACAATTTTTAGAAGATATTCCACTGGCTTACTATCGTCTGAATGCACAAGATGAAATTGAGCATGTCAATCGTGCGTGGCTTGATCTGCGAGGATATGCGTCACTGGAGGATGTGCGGGGCGAACCGATTCGGGAGATTGGGCATGTGCGGCCGTGGGACACCGAACGCATCCAGCGCAAATTGCAGGAAGATGGGGTTGTTGCGGATGAAATAAACGAATTGAAACGGCCGAACGGCAGTCGTTTTTGGGCTTCTGTTCATGCTACGGCGATCTATGATGAAGGAGGCGCGTACATAGGCAGACAGGGGTTCGTGATAGACATCACAGAACGACACATCCACCATACCATTGCGGATAGCATTCCTATCGCTTTTTTCGCAGTTGCCATTCACGATGAGCATGAAGAGGTGATATATTGCAACCCGCATTTTGTCAAAATGTTTGGTTTTGCGAATGTTGAAGAAGCATTGACCACCTCTATCGGAAATGTATATGGTGATCCAAAAGAATATAAAAAATTTTTCAAATATGTGAAACGCACCACAACAACTGAATCGATCTATCGGCAAAAGTATGTCAAGAAAATAGGCAGCAACAATAGAAATGATGAACAGTTCTTGGTAGAAGCTCAAACGAAAATCGTGCGTGACCAAGAAGAGAAAGCAATCAGTCGCATCGGGATGTTGCGCGATTTGCGTGATGAAAATATCTTGCACCACCTCGGTACTGATCTAGGCAATGTCCTGCACACCTTTTCCAGTGCATTGATTTCGCTAGAGCATGACATCAAACTCGCACAAACGATGATCCGCAATGTGCCTGTCTCTGTGCCTTTTGTGGCGGCACCAGAGCAAACGGTCTGGGAACAACAGAAGCCGCACGTGCGTCAGCTTGAAAAGAGCTTGGCACAATTGTTACCAGCGTTGAAAACGGCACAGTATGCACTGTTGTTTGCCGATTTCGAGCCGTTTACGCAAAAGATTGCAGATGTGAAGGCGGCTCCTGTCGTCTTCCGGCCGCGCACGATGTACGATGTCGCGGCCGCTATCGTGGAGAAAACGATCACTGCCCTGCTGCAAAAAGATGTGCTAGTTGCGCCGATAGCGGCCGTGCAAGCACACGCCTACAACGTGATGCGTGTTTTTACGCTCGATAGTTTCCAGTCAAGATTGATCGATGTCACCAGCCTCGATACAGAGTTAAGAAGTTTTCGTGATTTCATTCAGCAACAAACAGGGCTGCGAACAGAAGGCAAATTAACAAAGGTTAATTTGCTAACGCTTGTCAAACAAGCAGCCCGCGATCTATACAGCTATGCCGACGCAAGGCGCATTGACATTCGCCTGTCATCCAAAATGATAGACGGAGACGTAATAGCGAATGAGCGCGGACTGCTGCGTGTCTTCACCAATGTGCTACACAATGCGATCAAGTATAGTTGGTCAGGTCGCTACAAAAATTTGTGGATCAATATCACAATTTATGAAGAAGGGAGCGAGTGGATCGTCGAAATCGAAAATTTTGGTATTCCGATTCCCAAGGATGATCTGCAATCGGGCGCGATCTTCGATGTCGGCTATCGCAGTAGCACGACCCGTGACAAAGATCGTGTGGGAACAGGCTTTGGTTTGTCTGATGCCAAAAGTACACTCAATCGGTATAAGGGGCGTATTTGGTTGACGAGCGAACCAGCCTCAAGGGGCGGCCGGGCAAGCGGCAACGATCCCTTTATTACAAAAGCGTTTATCGCACTACCAAAAGCAAAAAACAATAAAGACACATCTTAGGAGTTTGTCATGGGGTACAAAAAATATGTTCTCTGGGTTGAAGATGATGCTGAATACAATTTGGCTTATTTGGCATCGCCGTTGATCATGTCCGGCCGTTATGATCTGACGCTGGCCGTGACAATTACTGAGGCGGTGCATTTTTTGGAAGAACGGCCGCCTTACGATGCGATTGTCTTTGACCTGCGCGTTCCGGCCGGACATGCACCCAAGTGGCGCAAAATAGAACGGAAACTAAATAGAACGGCAGACAACGCGCATCTAGGCTATCACCTTCTGCTCCATTTGCTAGGTCTGCCTCATCCCTTGCACAAAAAATACGGACTAAACAAAGACAAAACACACGGTATTCTCAACACTGTCGATGGCAACGATACGGACAGTGCTGTCGATGGCATCGGCATCATGTCGATTGATGATAGGAAAAGCGTCGCAAACAACCTAGAAAGCATCGTGCTAGATGACAAAACGACGGCCATAGCGGCTGAAAACTTTGACAACTTAAAAACGCTAGTGAATGACGGCCGTCGCTATGTGCAAAAGCAAGTTGGTATGGATCATTTGGCACTGCTGAAATTGGTTCAACGAATCACACAGAACAAAGCCAAAACCACAGAAGGGCTATGATCAAAACACGCTCGCGCTTGTTCATCAGTATCATACTCAGCATGATTTCCTATGGATTGTTTGCAACTGTTCTTGCATTACTGAACTGTTTATTCGCTTGGATCATCGCTGTTTATCCCCCTCTCGATCCAATTAATC
>CALECP010000323.1 GCA_937949915.1 uncultured Anaerolineae bacterium | reverse complement strand
TCATTTGTGCTATATCCATGCTATAAAGGTAGATATGCGATTATTAGTGAGCGAAAAAAGATACGAAACGGCCGTAGCTTCCGGTGCATTCCGTTATGAACGTGATGCCACCCCTATCGGCATTATCGAAAAATGGCGACGAACGGCCGCGCCCGACAACTTTTCGATTGTGCGCGTCGATTTGGATCAACGGGCATTGGACGGCCGCAGCTACCTTTTTCACCTCGTGCTAGATGGCGATGATCAACCAGAACGACTTGTTTACCGCTATTTAGACGACAATCAACGCTTGGTTGTAACAGGCAATGTGCTGTTTACGGCCGCCGGTATCGTCAACCGACAAACATGGGGAGATGAGACAGTCCAGCACGAACAATCATATCGGACGTTCTTGCTGCCGGGGGCTTTTGGCCTCGGCTTATTGGCACACACACGGCCGACCGATGTTATTAGCCTTGCTATAAATGGCGATGACGAAAGTGAACGGCCGTTAAGCATGATCAACCGCGCCCTTACCTATCAGCCCCAGCGCACCCGCAATCTCATTCCGCTCACAATCGGCAACAACACCTTCGTCACCACCTATCTTGGCATCACATGGGCAGAACAAAAGCATACAATTTGGCGCGACAAAGCAGGCTATCCCGTGCAGATGACACGGCCGGACGGCGTGACGGCCGTCGAAGTACGGCCGATGCGCTTCAAATAAAAAACGTCAAAACCTGATTGCCAACCCCGTAGAGACACAACATCTTGCGTCTCTTTCTTTGTTCTTGCGTCTCTTTTCCCTTTCACATATACGACAACCCACCAAACCCCAACAAAATAGCGATCAATGTGAACACCAATGTCAAAACTCGGAAAAAACAGCCACCACTATCTTGCTTTCGCCCCAATAACATCGAGAATGCACCCGTTGCCGCTGCAACACCAAAAACAAAACCACTGAAAACAAAACAAAGAATCGCCTCAATTGCCATATCAACCCTCCAGTTGAATATAAGAAACTCATAAACGCCGCACCCTGCACACTCTAACAGCGATGACGTGGCAATAATATCCGGTTTATCCGTATAGTGATCGATCCCAAATTTTTATATGATGGTACAGAACAAACAACAGCAACGAGGAAACGGGGCTGGCAATTCCACCTGATTTTGTCATGTAGTTAGTAAGAGGCTGCTCAGGAATTGCCAGCCCTTTTGATCACTGTAGGGACGCGACATATCGTGTCCCTTGTATTTTTAGGAAGCGCGACGGGTAGCACGTATAAACGAAGTACGAATCCCAATATCGACAAAACCAACCTGTTCGGCCAACTGTAAAGAAGCGTTATTATCATCCGCCACCATGTAGATCGGTTTTTTGCCTGACTCCATAATCCAGTGACAGAGGGCAGACACCACGCTTTTGCCGTACCCTTGCCCCCGTGCGGCCGCGCTCGTCTCCACATTGATCTCAGCAAAACCACCTGTTTCCCAATTAATGCCCGCGCTGGCAACGGCCGACCCGTTTTTGCGGATCACCGCCCGTGCCAGCCCATTTGGCCCCGCACTCCTCACCACATAAATGTTGATCAATGGCTCGTACCGGCCGCGATCTAGCACCAGCGTCCGCATCGTTTGCTGGCTGTCGATGTCAAACAACGCACCTATCAGCGGATTGTATTGAGGTGGGGTACTGAAAATGACCGTCGATTCGGCCGGAATTGCTTGATTGATCAATCCATACCCATCATTGATCTCATCTGGCAGCCGCATCGTCACCAATGGGCAGAACAAATCGTAACCGGTGCGCGAAAGGCACAAATAACCTGTCGGCCGTGTCTGTCCGGCCGGATACGTGATCAGCGTCGTGCGATTGTCCGGGTGCTGAAACGCATAGTAGCGCGACTGGGCATCGACCGCCTCTCGCGGATCGAGCAAATGTTGAATAGAGCGGCGTTGGTTCGGTAAAGACATCTTATTTTACTCTGGTGTTGGGACTGGAATCGTCGGTTTATCCATTTCTGTCAGTGTATACCAAGCGAGCCGTTTTGTGCCATCGCTGTACGTGATCGACCACCACCACTGCTCATCATCGGCCGGTTGCCAATAGTGATCGCCAATGAAAATCGTCGTCATCACCCCGATCCAGGGTGTCCAATTTTCATACGCATACGCATACGCTCGTTGTAGATAATCAGCCTGCGTCTCTTCCGATTGGGCGAACCAGCCATAGCTTTCATACGTCGCCAAATCGCTGAACTGCACATCCGGGTACGGCGACTCATAGCTCGGCCACCCCATTTCCAGAATCGCCACTTGCTTGTGCGCGTCCCCATTCTCAATCATCAAGTCGCGCATATCTTCGACATGGCGAAAACGGGCTGTGTACGCCATGCAATCGGCCGGATCATCCGTATAGTCGCCGGTATAGCCCGTTTCTGGTGGCTCGTTGTAACCGGGCGCATTCAAACCCAGCACATCGAAATAATCGGCCGCCCCCGCATCATACATGCCCTGCAAAAATTGCATGTCGTTCATCGCGCCATTTTCCAAACCGGAGCAAGTAGGCGCAAGCCCGGCCGAAATAACGATTGCGTCAGGATCGGCCGTCTTTACCCCCGTATAGCACGCTTTCAATAAGTCGGTATAGGCGGCCGGATCAGGCAGATACCCTTCCCATTCGCGGTCTAAATTCGGCTCGTTCCACACCTGATACGCGCCCACCTGCCCTTTGTAACGCGCCGCCAGCGTATGGCAAAAATCGCCATAATCTTGAGCATCCTTGAACGGCCGGTCGCTACCCGGTGCAGACATCGCCCAATACGGCAGCGTATCGAGGCGCAGGATCAGCTTCAGGTTGCGATTGGCGGCCGAACCGATAACGCCCACGTGCTGCGACTCATGTTCCGGGTAGCTGTGTAGCCGAAACCAATCATATTCCCCTTTCTCTAGCTCGATCTCGCGCCACGGAATTTGCTGTTTGACCCACCGGAACTCCATGTTCATCGCGTCGTCCATCGCCAACCACATGTAATAGGGATTGTCGTAGGCAGACAGATGCACACCGTAATCGGGCGAGTCAAACAGTTGTTGCAACGGCCGCGCCTCATCGGCCGACCGCTGCCACCCAAACATGCTGCCGATCAAGGCAAGTGAAATCAAAAGCGAATACTTCACGCGCTACTCTTTGTCCATGCCCGAAATCGCACCCCATGCTGGGCGCGGAATCCCTTGCGTATCCATAATGCTGTACGGCACAGGATCATCGGTTGGGCCACGCCCTTTATTGCCATAATCAAGATTGAACAAGAACGCGATCATCACATCTTCCGATGCCCGCATTTGTTCATAAGCCTGGACAATCCATGTCGCTTGCTCTTCCAGCGTATTGTCTTGGAAAAACTCAAACCCTTCTGGATATTCGTCATATCCTTCGCTAGACCCCCAACCGAACTCTGTCACGCACAGCTTTAGGTCTGGTTTCACCGCTTGCACCTTCTCTGCCATGCCATCAACGGTCGATTTGAAGCTCCAGCTATAATGTGGATTATCCCACGGGCCCGTGAAAACCTGATCTTCGGCCGCGCCCGCACGGTCTACTTCATCAAATGCGACATCTGGCGGCAAATTGTACCCATTGTGGTGAACGCCCACGCAATCGACATAATCGAGCATCCCCAACTCAATCGCTTCATCCGTCCAAATGAAATCGCTCATCGCAATGATTTTCTCTGCGTCATGGTAGCCAGTCGGGGCCAGCGCACCACTGATCACAATCACGCTTTCGTCCACCTGCTTGACTGTTTCATACGCGCCGCGCAAGAAATCGACATAATCAACCGGGTCAACCCCTTTGTCTGTCTGCCATTCGCGGTCAAGGTTTTGCTCGTTCCAAATTTCGACTGCGTGAACCTTGCCCGGATAACGATGGAGTACGTCGCTCAAAAAGTCATAATAGAGGCCACGATCATCCGGTGGGCCATGGGGGTCGCCTGTGGCGCGTGTCCATGGTGGCGAGGTGACAATGCTAAACATTAAGTACAGTCCTTTGTCATGCGCTTCATTGACGACAGAATCCCAAATGCCCCAATCGGTGATGTCGGGGGTTGGTTGTACCGTTTCCCAGCGCATCTGCACTTTCACCCACTGCAAGCCCAATTGATCGGAAACAACTGTCATCGCATACGCGGGGTCGCCCACAACGGCGTGAGACTGGATGCCGTAGCCAAATTTGTCCCGATCCCAGACGCGCACGGCCGGTTCTTCTGTTGGCACAGGTTCTGGCATAGCCGTCGCCACCGGGTACGCACTTTCGGCCGGAGCATCCGTCGGTATAGGATACGCTTCTTCGCTCGCTATCACGGCCGTTGGCACAGGGTACGCTTCGTCAGCCACTTCTTCAGACACAACGTCTGCCACAATCGGCTCGGCCGTAGGGACAGATGTTGGCGCATCGGTCGGAATAGGGAGCGCGGTCGGCTCCGCTTGGGCCGCCGCTCCTTCGTCCACCAATGTATCAGGCGTGACTGCCGTCTCTTCGGGCGTACACGCGACTAAAAGCAAAAGCAGGAAAAAAATCAAAAGGTGTTGTTTGTTCATATTATGCAATTCTCCGCAAATCTGCATCGGCCGCACCGCCCGTTTTCGCAACGATTTGCCCACGCTCGGCAAATTGTAACGGATCATTCCTCAACGGGAAGGTCAGATAGCTCAAATTCGGATGAAATACTCACCAATGCGACCGGTACCCAGCCCGGATCAACCGTCTGACTCGCGTCATCTGAGCGCACCCGCAGCCACGCCTCGCTGCTGTCGATAGCCGCGATCAGCAACGGCGTGTTTGCTACCAGCACACCCATATTGCGGTATTGTGAACCAGGGCGCAATCGCAAGGTCGCCCGGTCAAGCAATGTGCCTGTCCCCACCGATTCAAACGCCTCCTCTGGTTCTGCCTCAAGCGGCTGATCCAGTGTCAGAAGCGAGGCAAACACCCAGCCATTGAGTGTTTGGTCTTCTGGCTGGATGCGTATCCATTCCCCCGTTGAATCAACTTCCAATACCTCAAACAAATCCCCTTCGTCTAGCACGAGCAAAACAGTGGATTGTGTGCCGGGGTTGCGGCGCAGACGGGCGCGGGCATTGATCGTGCCTGTGATTGGATCAGGTTCGGGCGTGGCGGTGGGAACGCGGGTCGGCCGGGGTGTCGCCGTCGCAGAGCCAGCTACCGAGATGGCAAGGCTGTCTATCGGCACTGTTTCTTCGCCCAGAATAAAGTCGGCCGCAATCACAAATGTGCCTGTCTCATCTACCGCTTCCCACGTGTAGCGCAAGTCGCTGCTGGCACTGCTCGCTATCACGTTGCCATTCTCATTGATAACAGACCACAAAATAGCGGCCGCGCTGGCAGGAGGCGGATCGACCAATCCGGCCGCGCTTTCCAATGCGGCTAAATATCCGGTCGTACTCGTCAATTCAGTGAGACCGCGCAACAAAATGCCACGCACCCCAAACCGTTGCGCCAACCGCATTCGGTACGCCAGCGATCCTTCGTTGCCCAGCCAAACGGTGTGCGCCTGCCCTTGCGACTGATACGTGAATTTATAGGTTGCCCCGATACCGTCCCACGCGAGATCGGCCGCCGTGCCATCTAATGTGACGACCAGACGATCACCACCCTCGGCCGTCACATCGCCCCGCGTCAACTGCAATTCACCAAAATTAGCAATCGCATCTTCGTTTGATACTTCATCATAGGAAACAGAAATTTGGTCAACTGCATTCGCCGTATACAACAACATCATATCCCGGCGATTGACTTGGCGCGTAGCCCATGCAAGGAACTGCTCGGCCGCGCCATTGTCTGTGTATAGTGTCGGATCGAGCGGCATCTGGGCATAGATCACATCGGCAAACGTCCCAATCGCTCCCCAATCTTGCCCACCGCTATCCCACAAACCGCCGCTCAAGCGCGGATAGCCCAATGTGACCGCCAATTCGAGCTTTTCGTCGGCGAGTGCTGTGTGTAGTTCGCGCAGAAAATTGGTGTAATTGGTACGCACATCGTCAGAAATCCCTTGATAATCGACATGTACGCCATCGAATTTCTGTTCAACTGTTTGTTCGACGACGGCCGCAATATGGGCGGCGCGTACATCGGGGTTGATCATAAAGTTGAGAATGGTCGTGCTATCGGCCACGACACCCTGATTGGAAATCCGCAAATAGTTAGCGCGGACGGGGAGATCAGTCGTCTCCACGTCGCCCACCAGCGAGCCATCGCTTTCTGGCTTGAGTACGCCTGTCGATAGCTCGGTGAACAAACTGCTCACCGCTTCTGGCAACGGCTGGGCGGGAGAACTTTCGGCCGCAAATGTCATCGCGGCTTCTTCATTATCGCTCTGTACGAGAGCGAGTGCCTGTGGCAGTATCCCCGTTTTGGCGACGAGCAAATTGCCGCGCACATCGGTGGGAATAAAGAGCCAGCTTTCGCCATCGTATCCCACCATGTCAATCGTGGCGCGATCTGCAACCGTACCGGGAATAAGGAGGGTGGCTGTGCCTTCCGGTGTGCGGCCGTCATGTTCGATCAAGTAGACATCGCTGGCAAACGTGCTGCCAGCAGGTGCAGGCAGCGTAAATTGCTCGGCCGCTACTTTGGCGACAAACGGGGCTGTCCCTGCCACGTCTAGCTCAAACTCACCAGGCAACCCTGTCACGCCATCGGGATCGTCTGGGCTGTCTGTATCTGTAGTCACGGCCGGGGTTGCAGGCTCGGCCGTAGCCGTCGCTGTTGCTGCTATTGCCGTTGGCGTGGCAGAGACATCAAACGCCCCTTGCTCATTGAGGAGCAAGAATATACCCACGCCGATTAAACCCAACGCCATGATTAATCCTGTGACAAGGAGCAATGTTCGCCCTTTGTTCGACTGTTCCGCATCATTCATCCTTTGCAATATCCTCCGGGGGAATAGGGTGTGCCAGACCCCGCGCTGATCGATCTGTAGATCAAACTATAGATCGGGGGGATTTTAGTACAGTTTGGTTAAGAGAGTGTTTGAAAATAGCAGATACCCGCGATTGGACTCCCAATTATAGGTATCATGATTACGATTACGCGACAAGCATACCCAAGTGACCTCAAAGATCAAGACGGGCATCTGATTGCGCCGCTCTTGCCACTACCGTCGATGGTCGGCCGTGTGAGGTTTTTGTTATCCTATCACTTTCCATCATGCTATCATGAACAGAGAGCATTGACTCATCTTTCCTCTATCTCCATACTCTATCTCTATCTTCCTTCCTATGAACGTCACTATTTCACTTGCTCAGATCGACATTGCGTTCGGTCAACCGGATAAAAATATCGCTACGGTGCGCGAGATGGCGCGGACGGCCGCCCAGCGCGGTAGCGATTGGCTGATCGTGCCAGAGTTGTGGTCAACTGGATATGATTTGGCGAATGCGGCCGCGTATGCCACACCGACAGATGCGGGAGTATTTGCGGCCGTGGGGCAAGTGGCGGCCGAATACAATTTGCACATCGTCGGGTCATGCCTGTCTGTTTTGCCCGATTCGCCCGACGGCATCGGCAACACGCTGACATGGCACGACAACACAGGCACACTGCAAGCGGAGTACAGCAAATTGCATTTGTTTCGCTTGATGGACGAAGATCGCTATTTGACGGCCGGAGACAAACCGGCCGTCATCGAAACGGCATGGGGCAAAGTCGGCCTGTCTATCTGCTACGATTTGCGCTTTCCTGAACTGTTTCGCACGTATGCCCTGGGCGGGGCGACGATGATGGTGGTGACGGCCGAGTGGCCGTATCCCCGCCTTGCCCATTGGCGTACCCTACTCCAGGCTCGTGCCATCGAAAACCAATGTTTTGTGATCGCGTGTAATCGGGTCGGTACAGTGGGCGAGACGATGTTCTGTGGGCATAGCGCGATTATCGATCCGTGGGGCAAGGTGCTGCTCGAAGGGGACGATACGGTGCAATTGTTGACGACGACGATTGACACGGGGCTGGTGACGGCCGTGCGCGAGAAAATCCCGGTGTTTGGTGATAGACGGCCGTCGCCGTACACATTGCCACCCAGCCCCTAATTTTGTACGATGTACGCATGGCAACGGTAACGATTGATCTGATTGACGAGAAAACTAGCGACTGGCTAACGGGCGAAGCGTTGGCAAAGATGGCGCATATCGGCCGTGCGGAACTGGTGAATGGGGAGATCATTAAACAAATGCCAACAGGACACAAACATGGCTCTATCGAAGCGCTACTGGCGATTTTGATCGGCGCGTATTTGCTCCAAAATAAGATCGGCCGGGTGCTGACAGGCGAGACCGGCCTCTACACGCGACGCAATCCAGACACGGTACGGGCGATGGATGTGGCGTATATTTCAAACGAACGGTATGCGCGGGTAACATCCGCTTCCTATCTTGATATTGCGCCGGAACTGATTATCGAAGTGATGTCACCAGGGGATAGCTGGAGCGGTGTGCATGAAAAAATAGACGAATACTTTGCGGCCGATGCGCTGCAAGTGTGGATTGTCGATCCGCGCCGGGAGCAGGTGCATGTTTATTCGTCGCCTACTAATGCGGCGATTTATGGTGCGGCCGAAACGATTGCTGGCGGTGATATTTTGCCTCAATTTTCGCTCTCTGTGGCTGCCATTTTTGCCTAATCTCAACCAACCCAATTATGTGTGGACGTTTTCATTTACTCGCTACGGCCGAACAAGTGGCAGCCCTCTATGGGGTGGCTGTCACCCAGCTTATGCCTCGTTATAACATCGCGCCAACGCAACCGATTGCGGCCGTGCGGCACAGTCGAACAGGCGGACGTGAACTGACTTACTTTCATTGGGGTCTCATTCCCAGTTGGTCAAAAGACACAAAATTTGCCAGCCGCATGATCAATGCCCGGTCAGAAACAGCGCACGAAAAACCATCCTTTCGGGCCGCCTACAAGCGGCGACGGTGCTTGATTCCTGTCACCGGTTTTTATGAATGGCAGAAGGTGGCGAGTGGCAAACAGCCGATGTGCATCACAGCGGCCGATGCTCAAAATGGCAGTTTGCTCTCCTTCGCCGGTCTATGGGAGCATTGGCAAAGTGCTGATGGCAGCGAAATTGAAAGCGCGACCATTTTGACAGGTGCGCCCAACGAACTGATGACCCCCATCCATAACAGGATGCCGATCTTTATTGAGCCAGATGATTTTGACCTGTGGCTGGATGCGAGTGCGCCGCTTCCGGCCGTGCAAAGTTTGTTGCGCTGCTATCCGGCCGAAAAACTCCGCGCCTATCCCGTCAGCACCCACGTCAACACCCCCCGCAACGATGATCCTACTTGCATCGCGCCCCTCATTCCATGATAGAATGCTTTTGAGGATATGATAATGACGACGATAACATTAGATGCACCTATCACAGTTACGTTAACACTTGAGCAATTGCTTGAAGCGATTCAGCAGTTGGATGCAAAAGAACGGCTTATCATCATGCGTGAACTAGGCAGATCGCCTAACGAAAACGGAACAGACGAACGCAGCATCTTGTCGTTGCGCGGTCTTGGCAAAGAGGTTTGGGCAGATGTCGATGCAAACGAATATATCGAACAGGAACGCGATTCATGGAATGGCTAGATAGTTTGGGGGCGGTTGTGGCAGTGGATACTGCGCCTTTTATCTATTACATCGAAACAAACCCCAGTTATTTATCAGTGGTTGATCCTTTCTTCCTTGCATTTATTGATGAACAATTTGAGATTGTGACATCTACTGTGACATTGACCGAAGTGTTAACGAAACCGCTCAAAATGCAAAATTTTCAACTTGTGCAAGCATACAAAGAAATTTTTAGCAATACGCCATCATTTTCTGTACTCTCTATCACGAATCATATTGCTGAAATCGCGGCCGAAATAAGGGCTGATTACAACCTGCGAACACCTGATGCACTGCAAATTGCAACGGCTTTGGCATTCAAAGCTGATACGTTTTTGACTAATGATAAGCAGCTAAAGCGGGTTGTAGAAATCAATGTTGTCACAGTTGATGATGTGTTAGCAATATGATCTCTGTTGTGATTCAAGCTGGCGGCCGCTCTAGCCGTATGGGACAGGACAAAGCGCTGGTGATGCTGGGGGATCGGCCGATGATCGCCCACACGCTGGCATGTGTTGCTGATTTGGGGAACGAGATACTGTTGACGACCAACGCGGCCGACAAGCTGACATGGCTCGGTTTACCGATGTTTGGGGATGAGCAGCCCGGTGCGGGGGCGTTGCCCGGATTGCAGACCGCGCTGAGAGCGGCCGCCGGGGAATATGTACTTGTCGTCGCTGTCGATATGCCTTTTTTGAATCGCGATCTGCTCGCGTACCAACTACAAATACGCGCCACGGCCGACATTATCGTACCTGTCTGGGAAGAGCGTCATCAAACGATGCACACTGTTTATCATCGACAAAATACGCTGGCGGCCGTCGAAAACGCCCTCGCCAATGGCAAAAAGCGCATGAACAGCTTTTATGACGATTTGGTTGTGCGGGAAGTGACGGCCGAGGAGATCGGCCGATTCGATGATGGCATCACCTTTTTTAATGTCAATACGGCCGCGCAGCTAGAGGCGGCCGCGGCGATGTTACCCCGTCAGTCAAATGGATAAAATGCGATGTCACACCCCACAGCCTCCCATGTTAAAATTTTCGTCCCCGCCCAAAATTTCGCCCAATCACTCGCCTTCTACCAAGCGATAGGCTGGCAGTGTGAATGGCACAATGACGACCTTGCCCAACTTTCATTTGCGGGTGCAACCATCTACCTCCAAAATTATTATCAAAAAAAGTGGGCAGAAAACTTCATGCTCTACATTGACGTAGAAGATGCCTAAGCATGGTACGATTTTGTCAAAGTGGTGATTGACACAGGCAAATATGGCAAAGCGACCCTCAAGCCACCCCAGCACCAATCACACGGTGCAACTGTTACGCACGTCTGGGATCCGTCCGGCGTACTCCTTCACTTCGCCCAGCCCGATCCCCAATAATTAAAGACAATTGCTCTATTTGAACACACATAAACACGTAGGGACACGATACATCGTGTCCAATACATACCAAGCCAAGCGTTTTACTCGCTATCGCTCCGGTTGAAACCGGCTGCTACGCCGCGACTGAAACCCGTTTGAAACGGGTTTTTCGCAGCGCCGTCAGGCGCACTGACAGCCCGTGTGTTTCAACACCGGGCGAAACAACAAATCGCCGATGATGTGCAGATTTGACCGATTTT
>CALECP010000322.1 GCA_937949915.1 uncultured Anaerolineae bacterium | reverse complement strand
AAACGTTTACGCAAGCAGCCGCGCCGCCGTCCACGAACGGAGGCGCAAACGCCTGCCCCGGCCGCACGGGGGAAGGCGCGGCAGCCTGCACGGCCGCGTCAGACGGCCGCGCCGCAGCCGACGATGCCGCAATCGGTGTCTGACCGGCGGTGGCGGACGCGCACGGAGCCGATTCGGATTACGGCCGCTACGATTCGGGCGGCTATTTTTTCGAGCCGGATGGTGAGCCTGTTGTTGCTTGGTTTGTGTGTCGGTGTGTTGGTGTTGTCGTGGTTTCAGCCCGGTTTGTATTTGCATCAATTTGATGTGCGCGGTCTGAGCTATGTGGCGGCGCAGGATGTGATCGCGGCGAGTGAACTGGAGGGGATGCACATTTTTGCGGCCGAGCCGACTGATGCGATTGTGGCCGTGCAGCAGGTGCCGGGGGTGGTGGCGGCCGATATTGTGGTGACGTGGCCGAACCGTACAGTTATCACGGTGGAGGAGGAGCGGCCGGTTGCTATTTGGGAGCAGGATGGTCAATCGTTCTGGCTCAATGCGTCTGGGCATTTGGTGGAGTTGCGCGATTCGTCGCTTGATCTGGTGCGGATTGTGGTGGATGCTGCTTCTGGCAATAATATGCCGTTGACGATTCCAGATGAGTTGGATGGGGAGATCGATCCGTTGCAACAGGAGACGCGCATGATTCCACCGGGCATTATGGAGAGCGCGTTGCAGTTGGCGGCACTGAATCCTGATTTTTATAGCCTGTTTTATAGTGCGTCGCACGGTCTGTCTTACCAGCATACAGATGGCTGGTTTGCGTATTTTGGGTCGAGTGGCGACATGATGGTGAAGGCGAGTATTTATCAATCATTATTGAATCAATTGACGGCCGATGAGACACCGATCTATTACATGGATTTGAGTGACGAGCATACGGTTTATTATCGGGCTGTTGATGACGTTGAGGAAGGGGATGCGGTTGCGCCGGAGCTTCCGGTGCAACAAATTCCTGTGACTGAGCCTGTTCCCGTTCCTGATCAGTCGCTGCCCGATAGTGGGGCGGCGCAACAACCGACTGGCACGTTGGAGACGGGTGAGCCTGTGCAAGCAGCCCCACCTGTGCCTGATGCCATTAACCCTGAATCTTATCCCGTGCCTGTTGAGCCGCCTCCTGCTGATACGAATGAAGCAGATGGGGTGATTCCGGCCGAGTCAAATAACGAACAACAACAATTTGAGGATGCGCCACCTGCGGCCGCTCCCGAATCTGTACCGGAGGAAACAAATGGCTGATGTCCTGTTTGGATTAGACATTGGTACGACCAAAATCTGTGCCATCGTGGGCGAAGTGCGCGATGAACAGCTTCAGATCATCGGCTTTGGCATGTCGCCATCGCATGGGATGAAGCGGGGCATGGTGGTCGATGTAAAGGTAGCGTCGCAAGCGATTGCCACGGCCGTGGAGCAAGCGGAACAGTCATCTGGTTATCAGCTTTCGCGGGCGTTGGTCAGCATGGCGGGTGAGCATTTGCAGTCACACAACAGTCGGGGTTTTGTCACGGTCAATCGTGGCGAAACGATCTCGAAGGTGGATGTGGAGCGGGCGCTTGCGTCTGCGCTGAAAAACCAACGGTTACCGAATACCCGTGAGATGGTTCACATTGTGCCGCGTGCGTACAAGGTGGATGATCAGACGGGTGTGACGACACCGTTGGGCATGTACGGCAGTCGGCTGGAGGTGGAGGCGCATATTGTCACTGCTTCGTCGGTTGCGCTCAAGAACCTGCAAAAATGCACGTCGGATGTGGCGTTGAAGACAGAAGATTTTGTCCTCAATACGCTGGCTTCGGCCGAGGCGGTTTTAGAGCCGTCGGAGCGTGAGGTGGGCGTGATCGTGATCGACATCGGTGGCGGTACGTCGGATGTGGCATTGTACAAAGATGGTACGGTGTGGCATACGGATGTGATCCCGATTGGGGGCGAGTATTTTACGCAGGATATTGCGATTGGTTTGCGTGTGCCGATGGAAACGGCCGAGCAGATCAAAATCCAGCATGGTAATTGTCGGCCGCACGACATCGACCCGGAGACGAACTTTCAGATCAAGCCGTTTAGCGGCGAACGGATCGAGGTTGGTTTGCAGGAGTTGGCGTTTGTGGTGGAGGCGCGTGCTGAGGAGTTGTTTGATCACGTTGTCGCGTCGATCAAACGCTCTGGTTACGATGGGTTACTACCGGCCGGTGTCGTGCTGACCGGTGGTGGCGCACAGTTGAGAAATTTACGTGAGGTGGCGGAACGCAAGCTGGGTGTCCCGGTGCGCGTGGCAAAACCTCATATCGTGGTTGGTCTGGTAGACCGACTGCAAAGTCCGAAGTATGCGACGGCGGTGGGTCTCCTCCGCTTTGCGATGACGGGCCAGAACACATGGCGGCCGAACTATAGTCGCCAGACGCGGCGTGTCGAACCATTGAAGATGCTCGGCCGTCTCGGAAAAGTCTTTTTACCGGGCTAGAAGATGAAGAAGTTAAAAAGTGGAAAGTTAGAAAGTTTGAATGTTGTGCATATCGCCCAACACTTGAACACCCAACTTTTTAACCTCTTAACTTTTAACCTTTAACACAATTATTCAGAGGGTTTAACTATCATGGAAACAACGACTTATGGTATTAACAAAGCGCATCCAGAAGCGAGCGCACTGATCCGCGTGGTCGGTGCGGGCGGCGGCGGCGGTAACGCGGTCAATCGCATGATCGACGAAGGGATTGTTGGCGTAGACTTTATCGCCGTCAATACAGATTATCAGGTATTGGCGACGAGCCGAGCGAGTAAGCGCTTGCATATCGGCGAACGTACCACACGTGGCTTGGGCGCGGGTGGCAATCCTGAAGTGGGCGAAAAAGCGGCCGAGGAGTCGGAAGACGAATTGCGCGAAATGTTGCGCGGATCAGACATGGTGTTTGTGACGTGCGGCATGGGTGGCGGTACAGGCACAGGGTCTGCGCCCACGATTGGACGCATCGCCCGTGAGATGGGTGCGCTGACGATTGGTGTGGTGACACGGCCGTTCATGTTTGAGGGCGCGAAACGGGCAAAGTCGGCCGAAACGGGTATCAACAAGCTGAAAGAGCATGTCGATACGCTGATCGTGATTCCGAATGATCGCTTGTTAGAGCAAGCGGACAAAAATTTGTCGCTTGTCAATGCGTTCCGGTTGGCTGACGATGTGTTGCTGCAAGGCATTCAGGGTATCAGCGAACTGATTACTGTCCCTGGCTTGATCAATCTTGACTTTGCGGACGTGCGCTCGATTATGGCGTTGCGTGGCAGTGCATTAATGGCGGTTGGCACAGGCAAGGGCGAGAACCGTGCGGCCGATGCTGCCCACCACGCTTTGTCTAGCAAATTGCTCGATGTGACGATTGATGGCGCGAAAGGCATCTTATTCAACATCACGGGTGGTCACGATCTCAGCTTGTTTGAGATCAATCAGGCGGCCAGCATTGTGCGTGAGACGGCGCACCCTGATGTCAACTTGATCTTTGGTGCGGTTGTCGATGAAGAGATGGGCGACGAAGTACGGATCACGGTGATTGCGACCGGTTTTGATAGCCAAGTGCCGCGTGTATCGCCCCGTTCGGTGCGCTCGACCAACCCTGCTTCGCGTAGCAATGATGGTGGCTATCGTCGTGAGCAAGTGCAGGTGACACCCCGCCGCTCCGAGTCAGTAGACGCGGCCGTGCCATCACGCCGGGAACGCACCGAGTCAGATTATCGCCGCGAATCGCGCTCTAGCGACCCAGCTCCGCGCCGCACAGAGCCAGAAGCGGACAAGCCACGTAGCGATTCGTCGTTCATGGATGATCTTGATATTCCTGCTTTCCTGCGTAAACGGCGATAAAAAGACTTCTCCCTCTGAATAAAAGATGACCTGCGGCGGTGTTTACGTCGTGGGTCATTGGTGTTTGGTTGTGTCGGCCGTCATATACATGCTTTGTCTCCAATTTGTTTTCATAGTATCGACTTGATAATTACTCATTTGATTACGGCTCACAATGTATGAGTGTAACTATTTGCCAATGATGGTGTCAAACATATGTGCGAATAACTTTACACAAAGGAG
This sequence comes from uncultured Anaerolineae bacterium, assembly GCA_937949915.1. Lineage (GTDB taxonomy): Bacteria > Chloroflexota > Anaerolineae > Promineifilales > Promineifilaceae > CALECP01. Next base: position 8,149 of record CALECP010000322.1, on the reverse strand, counting down.
TAGTTTCAATGAGTTTTTTCGATAAAGTGAAGGATGCAGTTAAAAAAGTAGCTGAGACAGACACAATTTGGTCTGGAACAGAGAAAGAGGAAGCGCCAACAACCACGAAGCGCACGACGACCAAAAGTAAAACGGCCGCCAAGACCCGCGCAAAAGCATCTGCCCGTACCTACACCGTCCAAAGCGGTGACACCCTGAGCGGTATCGCCCAAGCGATGTATGGCAATGCCGCTTTGTGGCACGATTTGTACGAAGCGAACCAAGACGAGATCGGCGGCAACCCCAATCTGATCCGTATCGGTCAAACGTTGGTGATTCCCGACCTCGATTAATCCAATAACCCAACTATTTTTCGGTAGAGACACGATACATCGTGTCCCTACCGGGTAACATGGGGTCTCCCCATGACGAAAACGATAGGCCTGTCGCTATCGTTTTTTTGTTTTATAGTACGAGTATGAGCAAAACAAAATTGTGTTTATTGGGAACGAGTACGCCCAATTACGAAACGTTCGCGCAGCAATGTGCGGCCGTGATCGTGGACGATGTGCCATATTTGATCGATTGTGGCGATGGGGCGATGCCGCGCATTATGCAAGCGTATCGGTCGGGCGAAAGTGCGCTTTCGCCCCATAAATTGAGCCGCCTTTTTCTGACGCATCTGCATCCCGACCACACGGCCGGGCTGGCTGGCATCATCATTTCTGCATGGGTGCTACAGCGCACGGCCGCCTTGCACATCTATGGCCCGGCCGGGACACAACGGCTGGTCGATGGCATTTTAGCCGCCTACGCTGATGGGCTTGCTCTGCACCGCAACGGCAAAGCCCCGCTTGCTATCGTGCCGCTCGATGTGGTGGTGCATGAATACACGGCCGGACGCATTTACACCGATGAGCGCATGACTGTCGAAGCGTTTTCTGTGTCGCATGGCGTGGTCGAATCGTATGGGCTGCGCTTGGTGTCGGCCGACAAGACTATCGTCCATTCAGGCGACACCTGCCCCCAGCAAACGGTGATCGATGCGGCGCGAGGGTGCGATATTTTGCTGCATGAGGTGTATTGCGCGGCTAGTTTGCACGTGCATCATGCTGAATGGCACGCCTACCATCAAGCCGTGCATACATCTAGCATTCAATTGGCAGAAATGGCGTGCGAGATACGGCCGAAATTACTCGTTCTCAACCATCAATTGATATGGGGCGACTACACAGAGGCTGACCTGATGGCAGAAATAACGGCGATCTATGATGGTGATGTGGTGTTCGGCCGTGATTTAGATGTATTTGAGTAAGTACGGGATGAATCCCGCACCTGTACCGAAGAAAACCCACTAAAAGTGGGTTGCAGAGGCCTTCTGGACACTTAATTTGACGTTGAACAGACCAACGCAATTCGTTTTAACAAGTTTTCCTCAGAACAGTCATTGCGCTTCAATGTATGGCAGGGGTAAAGACCAAAAGCGATATTATCACTGCGTGACGATTAAATCATGCAGCAGCTTGATGGCAGGGCTGGCATCGTGGTCATCGACGACGATGCTAATGCTGCACTCAGACGATCCCTGGGCGATGGCGATGATGTTGATCGAATGGAGGGCGGTAAACACCCGGCCGGAAATTCCGGCCGTGCCGCGCATCCCCGCGCCCACAATTGTGACAATCGACACCGGATTCATCGCCCAAATGCGGTCGATGTCCCGGTTTTTTAGCTCGTCCACAAACTCTGTTTCAAGCGCGTTGAGCGTCGATTCTGTTGTTCCGGCCGATGTGGCGAAACAGATCGATTGCTCTGACGACGCTTGGGTGATCAGCAACACATTGATGTCGGCATCGGCGACCGCGCTAAAAGTACGCGCTGCCACACCGGGAACGCCCATCATTCCTTTGCCCTCAACGGTGATCAAGCGCAAATCACGAATAGCGGTGACCGCTTTGATCGCGCCATGCGAGGCGGCCGCGTGTTCCATGATCACCGTGCCGGGATGATCGGGGTTGAATGTGTTTTTGATGCGAAGGGGAATGTTGCCCTCTACGCACGGCCGCATCGTCTTCGGGTGCAGCACTTTTGCGCCATAGTAGGCAAGTTCACTCACTTCGCGGAAGGTGAGCGTGGGGATCGATTGAGCGTTATCGACAATGCGCGGATCGGTCGTCATCACGCCGTCTACATCTGTCCAAATCCACACTTCATCCGCACCGAGTACCTGCCCGATAATGGACGCGCTATAGTCGCTACCGCCCCGGCCGAGCGTGGTTGTCACCCCATCGGCATCGGCCGCTATGAAGCCGGTCACAATGGGAATACCACCGCGATCTAGAATCGGCCGTAGCCGCGCTGCTGCTTTTGTTTGGGTCGCTGCAAAATCGGGTGCCGCATTGGTGTGATGGCTGTCTGTCACAATCAGTTCGGTTGCGTCAATCGCTTCCGCATCATGGCCCATTTCGCGTAGGAGGGCGGCGACAATGGGGACGCTCATTTGCTCGCCCAAGCCGCCTACAGCATCGAGCGCACGAGGAGATAGTTCGCCCAAATAGCTGACGGCCTGACAGATATTCTCGAAACGGCCGATCATCGCATCATTTTCGGCAATGATCGCCTTTTGCTCCGTCGTCAATAGCTCCCGAATGGTGGCGGCATTGATGTCGCGCAGCAACGCACCATTTTGACGATAGGTATCAGTATCGCCGTCGGCCGCTGCATTGGCCCCGCCCAGTAGCAAGTCAGTTACTTTGATCGGTTTTGTCCCCATGCCAGAAGCGATGACAACGACATTACCAAATTGTTCGCGGTAGGTGAGTATCAGCTCGGCCGTACTCCGCATGGCACTGGCACTGCCGACAGACGTGCCACCAAATTTCATTACAAGGGTCATGTTGTGAAACTCCATTCCAATCCCCGTAGGGACATGGCGAGCCGTGTCCCACAGGGTCGTTAATAATTGCGGATGGCATTATACGGGTTTCTGGCAGGGCTAGGCAATGGTTTTTTTGTGCGCGGCCGTTTGCTTTTTATTGGCCTAGTTCGATGGCGCGTTTGTGGGCAGCATGGACACCATCGGCGATAGCGGTGGGCAAGCCTGCTTTTTGCATGGCGTAGAGCGCGGCCGCCGTTGTGCCGCCGGGGGAGGTGACGGCGTTTCTGAGGGCGTTGAGAGACAGGTCAGATTGATTCGCATAGGCAACTGATCCTTTGAATGTTTGCATCACCAGTTGCTCGGCCGCTGACCGTGCCAGACCGATTTGCACCCCTGCATCGACCATCGCTTCCATCATTAAAAAGACGTAGGCGGGGCCGCTGCCATTCATCGCGGTTGCCATATCGAGATATTTTTCGGCACTGACATATAGTTCTTGCCCCATCGCGCCAAAGATCGTTTGCGCTTGGGTTTTCTGGAGATCGCTGACCGTTGCCGTCGTCGTCCATACGGTCATCCCTTCGCCGATCTGGGCAGGGGTGTTGGGCATCGACCGTGCAATCGCTGTGCCGCCTGTCACTTGTTCGATTTGCTCTATCGTTGTGCCAGCCATAATCGAAACGACCAACTGCTGAACGCTAAACGTGAACGGGAAATCAATGGTGGGAAACACTTGGGGCTTGATAGCGAGAATGACGACCCCGGCCGACATACATGCTTCCATCAAATCGTCTTCGATGTCGATGTCGTACACTTCCTGCATGTAGGCGAGACGTGCGGCCGAGACATCATAGCCGACGATCTGGCGGGGCGTGACCAAATTCTGACTGATCATGCCGCCGATGATCGCTTCTGCCATATTTCCTGCGCCGATAAAGGCGATTGTTTTTCCCGCAAATATGTTGTCGTTCATAGCGTTGAAATATCAGAGCAGCCTGCAAAGGTAGAGACGCAAAATCTTGCGTCTCTATTTTCGTCAATAAAAGACGCAAAATCTTGCGTCTCTACGTGGCGGTTAGATCAATGTGTAGATGAATGGGCCAATACCACTTGCGCTGGCGAAAATCATCAACAAACCCAATCCAAGCAAGACGACGATCATCGGCATGAGCCACCACAACTTTTGCTTCCACAAAAAGCCGAATAGCTCGCCTACAATCCCAAAACTTGAACCCATCATGCGAAAAAACTTCTTCATCGTAAACCTCTGGTTTAGTGGCGAATGACGAGTGACGAACGACGAGTGGTATGTACCATAGCTTGTCTCCGTCTACATTCTAGTCAAAGCCACATAATCAAAACAAAATTAGGAAGAATAACAAGCGACCTGCATCATCTCCACTCGTCACTCGTAACTTATCTCACTTTCTGACAATATAGCCATCCATACACAGCGTTGAAATACCGCTTTGATTGAATGTTTTGATGGCATCTGTGGGCGACGATACCATCGGTTCGCCGCGCAGGTTAAAGCTGGTGTTCATCAGTACGGGTACGCCTGTCTCTTCGCCAAAGCGTTGGATGACGCGATGGTAGAGGGGGTTCCATTCTTGACGAACTGTTTGAATCCGGCCGCTGCCGATGCCGCTATCGCCTGCATGGGTGACGGCCGGAATAACATCATAGGTGGTGTCTTTACTTTTGTAGACAGACAGCATGTAGCGCAATGAGAAATTACGCTTTTCGTCGCCGATGTCTTTCCAGTAGTCGTGGACGTTTTCTTCCAGCACGGCCGGAGCAAACGGCCGGAACGGTTCGCGGAATTTGATCATTTCATTGACCGTCAGCTTCATTTCGGCCGTGCGTGGGTCAGCCATGATCGACCGATTACCCAATGCACGTGGCCCCCACTCAAACCGCCCTTGGAACAGCGTGATCACTTTGCCCGCGATCATATCTTTGACCAGCTCGTCGGCCGCACGATCTAGATCATGCCATTGCCCTGTGTGGCCACCCGCCTGTGATGCAGACACAACCTCATCTTTTGAGTATTGCTTGCCCCAGTACGAATGCTCCATCACAAATTTGCGTGGCTTGCCCAGCAGCACATGGTAGGCATACAGCGCACACCCCAGCGCACCACCTGCATCTCCTCCGGCCGGTTGGATAAACACGTCATCAAAAGGCGATTCGCGCAAGATACGGCCGTTTGCCACTGAGTTGAGCGCAACCCCGCCTGCTAGACAGAGCCGTTTGCTGCCCGTCGTTTTGTAGGCGTGGTTGACCATTTTCAGGACGATCTCTTCTGTCGCTGTCTGGATGCTGGCCGCAATATCCGCATACTCTTGATTGATTTGGGCGATGCGGCCGTCCCATTGTGGATGGTCTTTGTTCGGGTGCGTCGTCGGCGTATAGAAAATCGCGTCATGGATGCGCGGCTGACCAAACAGCTTGATAAAGTTGTCGCTGTAGGTGCGCTTCATAGATTGATGGAAATCAAAATAATCCATGTCGAGCCGGAAACTGCCATCGTCTCCCACATTGATCATTTTGTACACATCATCGACACGTGTCGGCCGACCATACGGCGACATCCCCATCACTTTGTACTCGCCATTGTTGACCCGGAAGCCCAAGAAAGCGGTAAAAGCAGAGTAGAGCAACCCCAGCGAATGGGGGAATTTGATCTCGTTGGTCAGATCGATGCTGTTTTCGTCGTATATTTTGAAATCGGGTGGGGCAGAGGTCGGTGGCTCTTGCCAAAACGCTTTGCCGTGTCCGACTGTTGTTGTCGTCCATTCACCCACGCCGTCGATGGTGACGACTGCCGCTTCATCATACGGTGAACAGAAAAACGCGCTGGCCGCATGGCTCAAATGATGCTCTACAAACAGCAGCTTGTTGTTCGGTATATTTAGCTCTGCCCCGATCTCCGCCTTGATCCACAGCTTTTCGTTAAACCATCCGATCATCGCTTCCCGGAAGACACCATATGATTTGGGGAATTGTTGCAGCGTTGTCAGCAAAATACGCTCGAACTTTTTGAGCGGCTTTTCATAAAACACCACATAGTCGATGTCGTCGGTGGTGATCCCTGCTTCGTCGAGACAAAATTGGATAGCGAGGTGGGGAAAGCTGAAATCGTGCTTTTTGCGCGAGAACCGTTCTTCCTCTGCGGCCGCCACCAGATCACCATCGTGAATGAGGGCTGCGGCCGAATCGTGATAATAGCAACTGAGACCGAGAATATACATTAGCTCTGCCTCCGTGCATCATCCAACTGCTTATCGCTCGTCGAACGAGCGACCCAATTGGGGCGGCTACCACTGCTATGCTGCCATTTTTTCATGTCCAGCCTATCGCCAAACAACCTTGTTGCTAACCCAAACGGGAGCATAATAGTGAAATAAAAAACAGTGAGCAGCACACGAGCGACTGTATCGCCAATCGTCTGCCCTATTTTCTTCCAGCCTTCCCAGAACTTTTTTAGTGCATCCATATTTTTTCCCAACGATAAACAAACAAGGTGGTCAAAACCACCGCCCAAAAGTTTACCTCAATTTTGGTTGTGGGACAGCTACAATAGCCAAACGAAAGCTGAACGAGGTACGTTAAAAGTTGCCATCAAAAGCATGTTTGCACAAACGGTCAAGCGTCCCAAGCAACAAATTTTGCCTCTTTGTGTGATTTTTCTGCTCAGATAACGGCGATTTGTGAACCATTTCTGGCTTTGCGGACTTCGATGCGTGTGGGGAACGCTTCGCGCAATTCGTCTATGTGCGTGATCACCAAGATGCGCTCGAACTCAGGCTTGATCACGTTGATCGCTTCGACCAAGCGTTGTCGTCCCGTCGGGTCTTGTGATCCAAACCCTTCGTCGATCACCAATGTTTGCAGCCGTGCGCCTGCCCGTTGCGCCAGCAATTTTGATAAAGCGAGGCGGATGGCGAAGTTGATACGGAACTGTTCGCCGCCGCTAAAGTTTTCATACGGCCGTTCCCCACTGTTGTCGGTGATGTGAATGTCGAGGGTCTCGCGTAGCTCTTTCTGTTTCGATTTGAGCGCACGCTGTGTCTGGAATCCGACGCGCATCTGACCATCTGAAAGGCGGTCAAGCAACTCGTTCGCATTTTCTTCGATAGTGGGCAACGCCTGCTCGATCAAGAGCGCTTGGATACCGTCCCGGCCGCACGCTTTTTCTAACTGTTTTAATTGTTGAATGCGCTCTGTCAATGTCACGCGGTCAGCGCGGAGGGTGATTTGCGATTGCCCCAAATCGTCTAGGACGGCGACGCGCTGCTGTGCGCTGCCTACTTTGCGGTTCGCGTCGATTTGCTGTTCGCGCAAGGTGGTGACGGTTTCTTCGGCCGCCCGGAGATCACCTGCGTCTGCTTGTAGCGTGGTCAATCGTGCCGCCTCATCCAGAGTGCGTTGGTGCAGGGTGGCGGCCGTCTCTTGTTGCTCGCTCAGTTGTTGTGTTAGGTCGGCAATCGTCGTGTCTAATGGTTCGATGGCGGCTTCGGCCGTCTGGAGTGCTTGCCAACGGGCGGGGGCATCGGCTAATGCGTCTAGCTGCTGGCGCACATTGTCGTGGGCTGCTTTGTCGTAGCCGATGGCGGCCGCCTCTGTTTGCAGTTGCGCGAGGGCGGCGCGGGCTTCGGGCGCAAATGCGTCGTCGGCCAGTTGCGTGGTGACGGCCGCTAGTGCGGCCGTGCCTGTCGTCTCCCATTCGGCGATGGTGGTGTCGGCGGCCGCGATCTTGGTTTCTGCTTCGGTGATGGCGTGGGTGATTTGCTGGCGGGCGCGGGTGAGCGTCGTTTTTTCTGTCAGTTGGGCGTTCAGGGTGGCCGTTTCAGTTTGTAGGTGGGCAATGGTGCTTTCGTCTGCCAATTGCGTTTGTAGATTGGCTAATTTAGCTGCGCCGTCTTGGGCTTGCCATGCGGCCGTGGTGCGTTCTGCCTCGGCTAATTGCGCTTCTGCTTGGGCCAGTTGCTGGCGGTGCTTTTGCAGTTGGCTTTCGAGCATGGTGGTGCTGCGAATGCGGCCGTCTAGCTCCTTCATTTCCTCTGTCATGGTAGACAGCCGTTTTTGGTTGGCGCGATAATCGTTGCCCAGTGTTGTCCCTTCTTGTTGTAGCTCGCCCAGCACGGCCGAGAGATGGCTTTCGGTGAGTGGTTGCCCACAGAGCGGACACAGTTCGCCGGTGCTGGCTTTGAGACGATCCATGCGCTCTTTGAGTTTTTGCATGAGATCGTTGAGGCGCGGTTGTTCGCTGGTGGTGAGGGCGGCCGC
>CALECP010000321.1 GCA_937949915.1 uncultured Anaerolineae bacterium | reverse complement strand
AAAAGACACAATAATGAGACTTACTAAAACAACTACACAAATCAACCATATCTGCCCATTAATTCTCAACATTTTGTTCTCCTATTTCTGCATGATCAATATCAGACAGAAAATCAAGGAATGGTTCAACATATTGAGTATCAGTATAACTCAAGAATTCATCTAAGAAATATCCCCAGCCCTGTGCTGGTGTATTATCCATGCCTATATCTATGCAATTTTGATTTCTGCTACCATCACTCCGGCAAGCTGAATTTTGTGTCAATATACCTCGGAAAATAGGTCTACGAAGCTCTGACCGACTTTGTGTATATCTGGCGAAAACACTCCAATTTGTAGAATTACCCGGATTTTCATTATAAATTTGGGGAATAATCCGAATCCTAATTTGTGAGGTAATCGTTGCAATTTGCGAATACTTCCATGTGTACGTGTTTCCGCTTTCGTTATTGGCTCGACACAAAATATCATCCGGCGATTGTTCAGGGCTGGCAACATTCCGCGATACATCATTTTCTTCCAAGAAAATACTAGGACAGCCAGGGATCGCCCCATAGAAAAAAAGCTCGTTTTGATTGTTACCAGCATAGCTTGAGACTGAACGATAACCGTTTACCCAATTAACGGCCAAGTGACCTTCGTTAAAGCCTGTCTCAAAATCTATCGCACCAACAACAATGATGTCGTCCAACAATCCTGAAAAGCTACTACACAAACCACTATCATTGAGACAGCCTGTGATCCTGTTTATTTGTTGAGCCCATTCAAGACCGTGTCGCTCACCCATCACATGATAACTGGATGGAGAATTTGTTAATCCAACGCCCACAACTAGATCAGGTAGAAAATAACCGATCTGAGAAGAATAAGCTTGGACATTAGAGTAACCTTTAATGAAGGCAAGAGTAGCATCCCCCACTTGCTCCATATCAATAAACACATTAATAACTTGATTCGTTATTGGATTGAACTGAGTTTGATATGTTCTTACTCCAATGTTATTGCTTCCAATTAAATCAGAACTAGGAAATCCAAAAGTTAGGAGAGTGATTTGGGGGTTATCCCATGCAAACTCACATCTTACTTCATTGGCATATTGTTCGCCCAACTGCTCCATATGATCCAAATCAGCACTGTAAATATAATAACTTCTTGAGACTGCTGGCATGTCAGGGAGTGCAGCCATATCAATACCGGCTGGTGGGGTGTTTTCCACATCAAATGATGTAGTGCAGTCTCCTGATGGAGCTATAGGCTGTTCAGGTAATTGATTATTGATGATTATCGGCAAATGAATTGTATGCTCACCACTATTTTGTGCGAAGACAGTGTGTCTATACATAGATAGCAACACAAAAAAACCAAAGGGAACAAATAAGGTGACAGAAGTACGCATCAACGATCAATCTCACCTAAAACAATATCAGTCGAACCGATAATCGCCACCAAGTCAGCCACAAATGTCCCTTTTGCCAACGTCGGCAAACATGCCAAATTGACATAGCTCGGTGTGCGGAAGTGAACACGAGCAGGTTTTGCCGAACCATCACCCCGCAAATAACAGCCAAATTCGCCACGTGGCGACTCAATCGCCTGATAAATGTACCCTTTTGGTGCTTGGAAGCCTTCTGTCCACAATTTGAAATGATGGATCACCGCTTCCATGCTTGACCCCAGCTCCGAACGGGGGGGCGGCACGATTTTGCGGTCGTCGATGTTGACTGGGCCCGATGGCATCTTTTCCCATGCCTGACGGATCAGGCTTAGGCTCTGCCACATTTCTTCGATACGGCAGCGATAGCGATCATACACATCGCCGACTGTGCCGAGAGGCACTTCAAAATCGTATGTTTCATAGCCGCAATACGGTGTTGCCTTGCGGATGTCCCAATCGACACCACTACCACGCAAACACGCGCCTGTTAGCCCCCACGAGATCGCATCTTCACCAGAGATAATCCCAATATCTTTGGTGCGTTGCAGCCAAATCGGGTTATCTTTGAGCAATGTTTCGTAGTCAGCCATCCGGGCGGGCATAAAGTCGAGGAATTGCTCTAGCGCGGGGCCAAACTCTTCTGGCAGGTCGCGCCAAACGCCACCCGGCCGGAAGTAGGTATTCATCATGCGCTGCCCAGACACCATCTCGAACAGATCGAGAATGTACTCCCGTTCGCGGAAGCAATAGAGGAAGACAGACATGGCGGCAATGTCGAGCGCATGAGTCGCCAACCAAACGAGATGGCTGGAAACGCGCTGCAATTCGACCAGCAAAACGCGGATCGCATCGGCACGCGGGGTTGACCCTACGCCCATCAGCTTTTCGACAGCCAGCACATAGCCCAGGTTATTCGACATCGGCGCAAGATAATCCATGCGGTCAGTCATCACCTGTGCTTTCAGGTACGTCTGGTTTTCCATGCTCTTTTCGATGCCAGTATGCAGGAAGCCGATGTCGGGCGCGAGATTGACAATCGTCTCGCCGTCTAGTTCCACCACCAACCGCAATACGCCATGCGTACTGGGATGCTGTGGCCCCATGCTGAGAAGCATGTTTTCTTCGTCGTCGATGGGCATTAGTGTGCCGTACTTGGCACGTACCTCTTCGACTGTCAGTTCTTGGACGGTATCGCTGCCGCCTTGTTGTTGTAGAAGTGTCATGGTGTCCGCTGCTGGCTAGGAGGTGTTGCTAAATCACGCCCCAGCGACTGGTTAATCTTTTGCGTAAGGTTTTTTCGCGTCGATCTCTTTGTAGTTGAAAGAGAACTGCACTTCTTCATAGCCTAATGGGTAATCTTTCCGCAAGGGGTAGCCTTGCCAATCTTGGGGCAAGAAGAGGCGGCGCAAGCCATTGTTATCGGCGAAACGGATGCCGAATAGGTCGAACACTTCCATTTCTAGCCACGTAGCGATGTGCCACAACGGGGCGAGTGTCGGTGGCCCTTCGTCTGGGTCTTCGACGGGGACGCGCACACGCAGCCGCACTTTGTTGGGGATAGAGTAGAGGTGATAACTGACGTAAAAACGTGGGTAGTCGTTGAGGTAGTCGTCGGCAACGATGTCTGATAGAAAGTTGAATTGGAGATCGTTTTTGAGAACGCCCATCGTTTGCAGCAAATTTTCGCTTTCGACAAGGATGGTGCGTTCGCCCCGAAAATCGGCCGTTTCTTCAACGACACCGGGCAGCGCGGCCGTCAATTGTGCTGTGATCGTGTCTAACTGTTGCATCGTCATGCGTAATGTGCCAACCCCTCTGTCCGAATTTTTTCGTGGAGCGTCATAATACCATTGATCAGACCTTCCGGCCGGGGCGGGCAACCCGCGATATACACATCGACAGGCACGATTTCATCAACCCCCTGCACAATGGCATAGTTGTTGAAGATACCGCCACAAGATGCACAGTCACCCATTGCAATCACCCACTTTGGATCGGGCATTTGCTCGTAGAGACGGCGCAACACGGGGGCCATCTTGCGGCTGACGCGCCCAGCGACAATCATCAAGTCTGACTGACGGGGGGACGGCCGCATTAACTCCATGCCGAAGCGCGACCCATCGTAATGGGACGCTTGGGTGTCCATCATTTCAATCGCGCAGCAAGCCAGCCCGAAAAGCATCGGCCACATGGCGTTTGTGCGCCCCCAGTTGACCAAATCTTCGAGACGATGCGTGACTACGCCGAGATCACCAAGTTTTTGTTCTACTCCCATTCTAGGACTCCTCGCTTCCATACCCAGATGTCACCGAGTACGAAGATAACGACAAAAATAAGCATCGACCATAGACCAAACAATCCCAATTTCTTCATCGCAATCGCGTAGGGAAAGAGGAAGATGATGTCGATGTCGAACAGGATAAAGAGGATGGCGATCCGATAGAATTTGACGGGTAATCGTTTTTGGGCATTGCCTACGGCAACGATACCAGATTCATACGCTTCGCCTTTCCGGCCGCCCGGCCGATTTGGGCCCAGTATTTTGGACAAAATCGGAAGCAGCAGGGCAAAAAATATCGAAATGCCGAACAAGACGGCGACGGGAATGTATAGCTGTGCAATTGTCATCGTTTTAACTTACTCTTGAACCTGTACGGATGACTGTTTTCATCCGTTTGTGGATTTTATCACAAGCGAAAACGGGCAGCAATTGGATGAGATTGTTTTTCACTGTTTTTTGCCTATCAATGGCGCACCTAGAACCGTTTGGGGAAGATTTGGTATGCGGCCGTCAGCGCACCCTCAACACATCATTTCATTTCACATCAATATCGTCGGCCGTTTCATCTCGAAGGGCAATGCTTGTCGTCATTTCTGTGTTCTATTCCAAAAAAATAAGGGCGAGCCATGGCTCGCCCTTACGCAAAAATCATCGTGCCATCAAACAAACTTACGCCCGCGCAACCGCCATCGTCACCGCCCGCGCCACAAACGCCGGACAAACGGCCGCCCGATACTCAGCACTCGCGTGAATATCCCCATTGACCTCGCCCAAATCGGCCGAAACCGCCCCAGCCGCCGCTTCAATCGCAGCCGCATCACACGCCGTGCCAACCAGAGCCGCCTCCACAGACGGACACCGCGTCGCCATCGCCGTCAGGCCGCCGACAGCGACCCGCGCCTCGGTACAAACGCCGCCAGCCATCTTGACCACGGCCGCCGCGCCCACCATCGCATAGCGCGATGCCGGATTAAACAGCTTTGCATACGCGCTGCCGCCCGGATTGGCTGGCACAGAAATTGTCGTCAAAATCTCGTCCTCACCCAACGCTGTCTCAAACAGATCGGTGAAGAAATCATCAGCCGCCACCGTGCGCTTGCCATTTGGCCCAGCCATCTCAAACGTCGCGCCCAGAGCCATCAGCACCGTCGGCAAATCACTCGCCGGATCAGCATGGGCAACGTTGCCGCCCACCGTCCCGCGATTGCGTACCGCCGGATCGCCGATCATCGCGGCCGCTTCTGGCAGCGCGGCCGGTAGCTCTGTCGAATGTTCGATCTCGCCATGCGTCGTCAATGCGCCGATCTTGACCGTATCGCCATCTGGACACACACCCTTGATACCGTCGATGCGGCCGATGTCGATCACAACACCCGGATCAGCCAAACGCAGCTTCATCACCGGAATCAGGCTATGCCCGCCCGCCAA
>CALECP010000320.1 GCA_937949915.1 uncultured Anaerolineae bacterium | reverse complement strand
ACCATCATCACAAACGATTCGAGATCATCGTCTGCATCGGCCGTCTCCAACGCCAAAATATATGTCTCTTTTTCCTCAATAGGAATGACAGCCGGAACATACCCCGCTTGCAGCAAAATATAGTTCATCAAAAGTCGCGCCATGCGGCCGTTGCCATCATCAAATGGGTGAATCGACACGAATTGATAATGAAATGTCGCAGCGAGTACCAAAGGATGTACGGCCGGATCATCTTTTTTTTCACGATACCACTCGAGTAGATCACGCATTTCGGCCGGGACAGACTCAGGCGGTGTGTAATAGTGCATTTCACCTGTGCTGGTTCTCACCGAATTGGGTTGGCTTTTATAACAGCCGATCTCGATCACCCGTGTCGTTGCGCCACCTGTCGCTGTTTGCGCTGGCACGCGATACGGCTCAATCAACAGCACTTCATGCAAGCCGCGTATCATCATTTCTGTCAACGGCTCATTGCGCTCAACTGATTGATAGAGCAGCTTGATCGCTTCTTCATGTCCACGAATATCTTGATGATGGCGAAATGGTTTGTTATCGGCCGTGACACCGTACTTGATAAATTTGCGTGTTTCACCATACGTCAACCGATTACCTTCTATCGCATTCGAGTGAAATGTCCAATCAAGGCGAATTTTCTGACGGTAGCGACCTTCATCTTCCTGCTTGATCGGCTGCAAAGAGGCGATTTCTTGCTGGTGATGGTCAATGTAGGTAAATAACTGTGCGAGTGTCATCAACTGTATTATAGGCGGTGGCAATCTGTTGTACAGGGGGGATGAAAACGATGAACCAAACGTGAATGTCGGATGCTTGATTCATCGTTTGTCAAAAGTTTACCGAGGCAAACGGTTCCGGTTTGTGACGGCCGCTAGGCTGATGGCTAAGAGAGTAACGAAGCCTAGTTGCCATGCAAAAGAGATGGGTGTGTGGGCGGCCGTGCTGAGACCGACGGCCAACGGTACGCTGTCGGTGAGCGGACTGAGGCTGATGTCGTCTAGGCAGACGGTGCTGTTGTCTGTGCCGCCGATCTGAAATTCGAGGGAGGCTTGGGTGGTGTCTTCTGTCATCTCAAATTCGTAGCTAAATGATTGTGGATCGGTGGTGAGGACGGCCGTTCTGTTGATGTAGTCGAACCAATCGACGTTGGTGCCACCTCGATAGCCCACGAGTGTAATGATCGGCCGCGTTTGGTCGGCCGAAGCGGTGAATTGCAAACGGTATGTTTTGCCATTTTCGAGCGTGATGCCGCCTTGCCCTGTGCCAACATCCCAAGCGTTTGTGCCGCCATCTGTGAGCGAGATGCAGTACGCCCCGTCTGTGATGGCGCGGTCATCGCTGCCGTACAGCCACCAGGGGGTGAAGTCGGTGGCGAATGTGCCGTTGGCTATCACCGATGCTGCGGCCGGGAGCGGCGTAGCGGTGGGGGTGGCGGACGGCATTGGCGTGCGTGTCGGTGTGGTTGTTGCGGTGGGGCCGCCGGGGGTGACTGTCGGGGTGGGGGTGATCGCGGATGCCATTAAAACAAAATGATGCGCTGACAAGGGCGGTAAATCGTAGGTAAAGGCGTTATTTGTCAGCGTCGCGGCCGCGCGTTCGGTCACGGCCGGGCTGTTTTCGTCAAAGCCATAGACAAATGCAGATTGGTACGGGGTGGAGCTGGTGATGTTGAATGTGCCTGTTAGATCGTCGGTGAATGATTTGTTGATAACGATGATGTGCAGGTTCCCGGCCGGGTCTTCGGCCGCATAGACGGAGCTGGTGGCGAGGTCGCTTGTGTCTGCCATCACATTGGTGTCGCCATATGTCGCCCGGTTGCCATCATAGTCGCGGTACAGTTGGAAGGCGGCTTGCAGGAAGTCATGATTCGGTTCGCCAAGCTGCCAATTGGTTGCCATGTAGACGTTTTGCTGCCCAAACGCGCCCAGCGCATCGGCCGAAGCCAAGCCGCCTGTAATGTGATCATTCGCGCCATACGCCCATTCGGTAAAGGCTAATTTTGTGCCGGGGTAGTAAGTGTCGATTGATTGCTGCAAGCGCGGGATGATCGGCAGGTCGGCCGAGAACCATTGTCCGACAGGGCCTTCTTCGGTATAGGTGTCGTCCCACAGGGAGCGCGGTGCTTGCAGCCGCGCTTCGTAGACGGCTTGGGTGTTGATGTCGCCACTGCCGAATGGGATGATGCGTGTGCCGTCGCCTTGTGCTTCGGGGTACCAGTGTACGTCGAGGACATCGAGCAAACGGCGGCCGTCTGCCGCTTCTGCCTCTGCAAATTTGTCGAGATAGTAGCTGACAAACCAATCGTAGCCTGCCCCTTCGTTGTTGAGAAAGTCTGTTTCCATTTCGCGCATCGACCAGTAGCCAAACAGCGCGGGGCCAAAAATATCGGCCGTGCCATCGACATCTTTGACCGCTTTTGCCAATGCGATACTGCGGCCGAGTAGATCGACGGCCGTGGGTTCGTTTGGATAGATGTGCGGGTGTGTGTTGTCCCACAGGGCCGGTTCGTTATCGAGCGCATAGGCGGGAATGCCACCCGCTGCGGCCGTGCCAAGCGTGTTGACGTAATGGGCGACTTGCTCGTCGATGTACACGACGTTATCGGTGGTGTCGGGCGGGTAGGTGAAGGCGGTGGGCTTGACAAATTCGGTCGCAATCCAGCGATCTGATGGCGCGGTTGAGGTGACTTCGCCATCGAAATCGGCCGCGACATATCCAGCCATCTGGAGCGTGATCAAGGTGTACGCATCGCTTGTTTGTGCTTCGTTGTATAGGTCAATCGCTAGACTGCCAGCCAGCGCACAATCGGCGGCCGATAGCCCTTGCGCTGTACAGAGCCAATTGTCGCTGCTGTTAAACCAATCTTCTCCGGCGTTGGAGGCGTTTGTTTCCCAGTTGAGGCCGGTGACACGGTTGCCGCCGAGCCGGAGCGCACCCCAGTTGTCAAAGGCAGGCAATGTTTGGTTCGAGCCGTAAATGTAGGGGCTGATCGGGTGTCTGTCTTGTGTTGTGTCGATGGTGAAGGTGGCGGGGATGGCGGCCGTGTCTGCACTGGCGCGATAGACCCCCAGCAGGGCGAGCAGGCTGGCACAGACAGCCAATAGCAAAAATGTGATTGTATGTGTTGATTTGATCATCGCTCTCTCTCTTTTTAACTCATTTTAGCGGGATAGAGAATAGTCTCTCAAGTCGCTTATTATGAGTATACCTGACGGCCGAAAAACGCCATCTACAAGATAGGGCAAATCGCTTGTCAGAGATTAATCGAATACAACGACTCTACTGGTTGGTAGATAGTAAGCTGTGTGAGTAGCCAAAATTGTTTGGAAAAACGAGGATAATGATAAGGGGATCGGCCGCGGTTGGCCGAACCCCTTTTTAATTTTGGAAAGCCGTAGGGACATGGCTCGCCATGTCCCTACGGTGGCGGCGGGGTGCGCGGCGGCCGTCGCCACGCCCGGTTGTATTTGTTGGTTTCCGCGTCAGGATGCAATTTGTCCAACGCCCATTTCATCGGGTTGTCCACAATATACTGCCGTATCCGCGCCAGTTCCGCATCATCCCGAATGATGCAATCCCAAAAACGGGATTGCCACAATTTTTGTTCGTAGGATGGGTTGGGCAGGGTGTTGGTCTGTTTGGTCACGGCCGATTTGAAACCGCCAATGATGGATGACAGAGAACGGGGTTGTGGTTTACCGAATTGGCGTATGGTGTCGCCCATCGTAGGG
>CALECP010000319.1 GCA_937949915.1 uncultured Anaerolineae bacterium | reverse complement strand
GGGAAGCGGCGCGGCCGTCAACACAATCGTAAAAGTGCTGCCTTCTCCCTGCCCTGGTGATTCGGCAAAGACCACCCCATCCATCGCGGCCATCATTTTCTGAACATTGTACAAACCCAATCCGGCCGACTCTTCTCCTGCTGTCGGCCGCGCACTCAGCTTTGTGTACCGGCCAAACACCTTTTGCAAATCGTCCTCACTCATTCCCAGCCCCTCATCCTGCACAGAGACATACACCTCTTGGTTGATCTGCTCGATGAAAATCGTCACGGCCGTATCGCCATGCGAATACTTGATCGCATTCGATAACAAGTTATCAAATACCTGCTCCAACAAAAGCGGATCGGCCATCACCATCAACCCCGCATGACTACGCCACACCTCATTGATTGTGATCTGTTTTTCGGCTGCCATCCCTTCAAATTGTCTCATCACCGCCTGCAAAACCTCTGCAACAACCACCGGCCGACAATCAGCCTCGATCACGCCTTTCTTTTTATCACGCAACAATTTATCTACAAGCGCGGACATTTTCGTGACCGACTGCCCGATCCGGTTTAACACATTGGGTGCTGGGCCATATTTCAAGTTCTGGACATCTGTATTCAACGCCGTCAACGGGGTGCGTAGGTCATGAATGACCAGAGCCATTAGATCATCTTTCTCTTGGTTTGCCTGCTTCAAATGTTGGTTCAATTGTTGCAACTCAGCACTTTTCTGACGATAGATTTTCGCTTCGCGCTCTTTTTGGCGCACCGCAATCGCTCGTAAAACGTTTCGCACGCGCAGTCGATACAAACCGAAGATCGCCAAGATACCAATGCCAAGCAATATGCCCTGGAATAAGCGCGTCTCCCACCAGTGAGGCGTAGCGATAATTTCGATGGTTGCTTGCGCCGATCCGGCCGTGCCATCGGGGCTTAATGGCTGCACGTGGAAGTAATAGCGGCCGGGTTCGAGATTGGTATAAGAGGCAATGCGCTGTTTGCTATCTGTTTCATGCCATGTATCATCAAAATTTTCGAGATAGTAACGATAGCGAATTTGGTCAGGCGTTGTGTACTCGACGGCCGAAAACTGAAGCGAAAAGCTATCGGTCTCTTCATCTAATACCACCGATTCCGAAAAGTTAATCGCCTGCTCTATACCTTCGGACATAGCCGGTTCTTGCAACTCGTTATTGAGCAAAAACCCAGTCAACTCAATGCGCGGAATCGCCACTTGCGCCCGTTTTTTCAGCATAAGCGGATCAAAGCGATTCATGCCATTCACCCCACCAAAATAGAGCAACCCATTCGCGGCAAAAGCGGAAAAACGATTAAATTCACCGCCTTGCAGCCCATTGTCGGCCGTATAGTTTTGAAAACTGTTGGTCGCACGGCGAAAAAGCGAAATACCTCGCTGCGTACTCAGCCACAAATCTCCCTCGCTATCGGCCAAAATACCGACGACCGAATTGCTGGGTAAACCGTCGCTCACCGTGAAATATGTCAATGTATTGGTCTGTGGATCAAGGCGATGCAACCCCGCATCTGTCCCCAGCCAAATCATCCCCTCCTCATCTTCGTGCAGCGCAAACACCGTGTTCGCCAGCAACGTTCCGGTCGTTGTATCCGCTTGCTTGAAATAGCGAATTTCACCCGTTGCAGGATCATAATTTTCCAAACCACGATAGCCGCCAAACCACATCGTACCATCTCGGCTTTCCAAAATCGCCATCACATTGATATTTTGCAGATCGCTCGTCGGTGAATTGCCCAAAAACGACGCGGCCATCGTCTCAGATGCCAAATCGAAAACCTGCAACCCTTTGTCCCATGCGCTGATCCATAGTTGCTCTTTGCTGTCGATGTAGAGTGTGAAAATGTTATCGGTTAGCAATCCGCTACCGTCTTCGCTACTCCAATGGGTGAATTGCCCCGTTTGGGGATCAAGGCGACTCAATCCCCCCGCCCATGAGCCGATCCACAACTGTCCGTCCTTGTCGCTTGCCAGCCCGATCACGGCATCGCTTCGCAAACTGTTTGTATTCTCTTCGTCATGTTTGTACAGCCGTATTTGCTCCGATGATTGCTCAAGCGCGTACAGCCCACCGCCATCGGTAGCGATCCAAGCTGTCTCGGCCGTATCGACAACAATCGCGTTGATCTGCCCATGCTGGAGACCATTCACATTGTCTGGCTCGGCCGGGTACAGATCGAAAAGCTGGTTGCTGGCACTGTACCGATACAGTCCATATCCATTGACCGCAAACCACAGCGAGCCATCCGCATCTTCAAAAATCGTATCGACCGCCCCCGGCCGCATTGTGTACAGTCCCTCATCGTCGGCCGGATAATGGCGCAAATCGGCCGTGACCGGATCGTATACGGCCACCCCCTGCTTGTCCGATCCCATCCAAACACGATCCTGACTATCGACCAAAATGCTATGAATTTGCTCAAACGGAATTTGCCCACCCGAAAAATGAAGTAAATCGCCATTGGTGTACCGATACAGACCATCCCATGTGCTGATCCATACTTGCCCATAGCGGTCGATAGCAATCCCTGTCGCTTTTACGTCTTCGATGCCGGTATGGTGGGTCAACGGCTCAAAGACGGCCGTTAGTGGATCAAACGTAAATGTTCCCTGCTCAGTCGCCAGCCAAATCAGGCCATCGGCCGCTATCACAATATCGTTGATCGTATTGCTGCGGCCGTCGTTTTTCGGTTGCAGATAGACGGCTATCGTTTTTTCTTGTACCGGATCGAACAGGCGCAAACCTGACTCATGTCCCCCGAACCACAAATTACCATCGGCCGCCATCGCCAGTGCAAAAATGCCATCCCCCTCTGTCACCTGAAATGACTGTAGCGTATCATGCACCGCATCGTAGCGCGTCAATTGGTCGCTGCCAATCCAGAGCATGTTATCGGGTGCAGCGTAGAGCGATAGCACACGATTGCGGCCGAGATCACGGCTCGGCCGATTGGGGTTCGCCCCAAAATTGACAAAATCATACCCATCAAACCGATCTAGCCCCTGCACCGAACCAAACCACATAAAGCCTTCACTGTCTTGCACAACATCATTGACCAAGCTGGCAGCCAGCCCCGTCTCTATACCAATATGTTCAAAGCGAATTTGAGTGGGCAGAGCGGTCTTTTGGGCAACGGCCGTCGTCACCCACACAAACCAAAAACAAAAAACGAGCAAGCATGTGCGATAAAACGAGTGTATGGGGAGGGAGATTCCGGTTCTACGAAACATGACAACAGCAAAAGTGAAAAGCCTCCGCGCCTAGTATAGCAGTTATCCCCTTCGTTTCATGTAAAAATTGAGCCCAATCGGTAACTGGTTACAAATGTCCTATAGATGGCTGCTGGAAAGTGGCGATTACGAACGATTGCACATTGTCGGCCGCATGGGTACGATCATGGGCGATTACCCTGTAAACTTGCAATCAACTGGACGGATACGATGAAAAAAACAGTGAGAGAAATTGACGTAACTGGCAAGCGCGTGCTGATGCGTGCCGATTTTAATGTGCCACTGAGCAGCAAAGACCCGGCCGACACCATCACGGTCACGGACGATAGCCGCATTCGGGCAGCGTTGCCCACGATTGAATATATGTTGGCACAAAACCCGATCTTGATTTTGTGTTCGCATGTCGGCCGTCCCAAGACAGCGGCCGACATCCAATTCAGCACCGCTCCTATCGCCCAACGGTTGTCGGAACTGCTCGGCCGTGCTGTTACCCATATCGGCGAAGTGGTGGGTGAAAGTGTGACGGCCGTCCTCGCAGATGCGAAACCGGGCGACATTTACGTGCTGGAAAACACCCGTTTCGAGAGCGGCGAAAAGAAAAATGATCCTGAACTTTCGGCCGCGCTGGCAGCCTTTGCCGATGTGTATGTCAACGATGCGTTTGGCACAGCCCATCGCGCCCATGCCAGCACAGAAGGGGTCGCGCAAGCGGTTCGCGCCAAAGGGGGCGACGCAGTCGCAGGCTTTTTGATCGGCCGTGAGCTAGAAGCACTCGGTCTTGCTGTCACCAACCCACCGCGGCCGTATGTCGCCATCATGGGCGGCGCAAAAATCAGCGACAAGATCAAATTGATCGACAACCTGATCGAGAAAGCGGACAAAATCATCATCGGTGGTGGTATGGCGAATACATTCATCCGCGCCATGGGGCATGAAACAGGCACATCATTGGTCGAAGAAGAGGCGATTGCCGAAGCAAAACGATTGCTTGATGTCGCACCCGATCAGTTGATTTTGCCGGTCGATGTTGTCGTCGCGCCTGCCTTCAGTGCAGATGCACCGGCGACCAATGTGGCGATTGATGCAATTCCGGCCGACCAGATGGCGCTCGATATCGGGGCAGCCACTATAGAAAAATTCAAAGAGACGCTCGACGGCGCACAATTGATCGTGTGGAATGGGCCAATGGGTGTGTTTGAGTTCGATCAGTTCGCGGTTGGCACCGATGCTGTGGCGCAACTATTGGCAGATGCGGCCGAAGAGGGTGCGTTGTCGATGATCGGTGGTGGTGATTCGGCCGCGGCCGTGCGGAAAGCAGGCCTCACAGCCAAAATGACGCACGTCAGCACCGGCGGCGGCGCAAGCCTGGAACTGCTGGAAGGCAAAACGTTGCCCGGTATCGCAGCCCTGGACGAATAAGCAATAAGATGGTTTTCTTCCAGACAGGTGCGGGATTAATCCCGCACCGGGGCGATGATGCGGGTCAAAACGTTTACAGATAAAGAAGCATTGCACGAGACGGCCGCCCAGCAGCTTGTCGCACTGGCGCAGGAAGCGGTGCATGAGCGAGGGCGGTTTGTGTTGGCGTTGTCGGGGGGTGGCACGCCGCAGCCGTTGTTTGAATTGATGGCGGGGTTGCCGTTGCCCTGGGCGGCCGTGCATTTGGTGTGGGCAGACGAGCGGTGTGTGCGGCCGGATGAGGATGGGAGCAATTTCAAACAGGCTTACGAGGCGTTTATCGCGCATGTCCCGATTCCAAACGCTCACGTTCATCGTGTGCAGGGGGAACGGCCGCCGGGGGAAGGCGCGGCCGACTATGCGCGACAATTGGCCTCGCTCACGGCCCCATTTCCCAAAATTGACTTGGTGTTGCTGGGCATGGGGAGCGATGGGCATACGGCTTCGCTTTTTCCCGGTTCGGTCGAGACGGCCGGGGCGACGATGGCGGTGACGGCCGATTATGGCGGCCGTCCAGCGCATCGTATCACGCTAACATCGCGGGTGATCAATGCGGCGCGGCACATTTGGTTTATTGTGACGGGCGCAGGTAAGGCGGCGATGGTTGAGCGCGTCATCAATGGTGAGCGGGATGAGGTGAATTTGCCCGCGCAACGGATTCGGCCGACGGACGGCACAGTGACATGGTGGCTGGATGATCCGGCCGCGGGAGAATTGACCCAGATGAAACAGACAACGATTGTGATCTACGGCGCATCCGGTGATTTGACCAAGCGCAAACTGGTGCCTGCTTTGTACACGCTTTTTTGCAAAGGTAGATTGCCCGAAAAATTTAACATTCTCGGCTTTTCGCGCAGCGATTTGGGAACGGATGGTTTTCGTGCCAAGATGCGTGAGGGTGTAGAGCAGTTTTCGCGTGTGCCATTGACGGCCGAAAAGTGGGAACAGTTCGCAGCAAAATTGCATTATGTAGCGGGACAATCGTCCGATAAAGGGGGGAATGAAAAGCTACGTGATAGGTTGCTCGCATTAGAGGAGGGTGCGGCCGTAGATCGTCTTTATTATTTGTCTGTGCCGCCATTTGTGTTTGATGAAATCGCGCATAGCTTGCACGAATGCGGATTGTTGAACGAAAGTGAGGGGTATCGGCGCGTCGTGGTCGAAAAACCGTTCGGGTATGATTTGGCTTCGGCGCAATTGCTCAATCAGCAGCTTCATGCGGT